>CAYRLP010000030.1:0-11427 GCA_964424935.1 uncultured Bacteroides sp. | reverse complement strand
GGGGAATACGGCCATGGATTCGGTGAGAACAGCCAAACGGCTGGGTGCCGATAGGGCCATGATCATCTACCGCCGTTCCATCGAAGAGATGCCTGCAAGAGTAGAGGAAATCAAACATGCCAAAGAGGAGGGCGTCGAGTTCCTGAATCTTCATAATCCGGTGGAGTACCTGGCCGATGAGCAGGGAAAAGTGACAGGTATGAGGGTTCAGAAGATGCAACTGGGTGAGCCCGATGCATCTGGCCGCAGAAGGCCCGTTCCCATTGAAGGGTCGGAATACCTTATAGATGTGGATACGGTGGTGGTCAGTGTAGGAGTCTCGCCAAATCCTTTAATTCCCCAGAGCATGAAGGATCTGGATGTATCAGCCTGGGGTACGATCAATGTGGATAAGGAGAACATGCAGACCTCCATTCCCGAGATTTTTGCCGGTGGGGATATTGTGAGGGGAGGAGCCACGGTCATTCTAGCCATGGGAGACGGGAGGAAGGCAGCTGCGGCCATGGACCGTTACATCAAGGGAAAGGTACGGGATATCCTCTCCCTGATCAAAGAGTTCAAAACCATCGGGGAGATCCTGGACTTTGCCAGATAGGCGGAGTTGCGGCCTGTGTTGCCGTAAAGCCTCCCTTAGAACTGTTCTTAATTCGTTTGTTTGTTTGACAGAAACGCAGGAAGTTTAATACATTTACTATGAACCAAACCCTTCACCCAATGGATGAATTGCCCAATCTGATCTCGTTGAGGGTGAAGTGTCCCGTTTGCGGACACACGCTGATGGATGAGAACCACCCGGTAGATAACTGCCCGAGCATCAGGCTGAATGTACAGGCTGGAGAACAGTCGGGAGAGATCAACCTTAGTTCAGTCTGGGAGAGTTACAACTTCAGTTGTTCCATCGATACCCTTGATAATGAAATATTGAAACTCTCCTGCCCGCACTGCAACTCGGAATTAATCGGAAAAGAAAGCTGTGAGCAATGCGAAGCTCCTATGGTTCCAATGGACCTTGAACTGGGAGGGGATATTTGTATCTGCTCACGCGTGGGATGTAAGAGCCATTTCCTGAAATTCGTTGATTTTTCCTTTGCCCTTAAAAGGCTCTATATTGAAGCAGGTGCCCAGGGACGACCTTACGTGGAGGACATGTCCGGAATCCCGAAGAAAAAAGGTCCCCTTACCGAGGAAGAAGAGCATACCGAACTCATACGTTCTGGAACCTTCCTGCACACCTATTGCCCCAGCTGTAAAAAATCGTTGATCGAGGAAGGATCAGTCAAATTAAAGATAACCAAGGACGGCGAGGAAGGATTCATCATGCTGAGCCCCTATCTGAATATATTCACCTCCAGATCCACCATACGCCTGGCAGAGGATCAGACCCTGTCTGATGTCCGGTGCATTCATTGTGACCAGTCCCTGGAAGTTCCGGATGAAGTATGCGGAGCGTGCGGGAGCCGGGTGGCACGCGTCCTGGTCGGAGCAACCAGCAGGCTGCTGGATTTCTATATCTGCGAAAAGAAAGGATGCACCTGGCACGGGCTCAGCCATGAAGATATGAATGACATCCGACTGGAACAGAGCCTGGAGTGGTAGGCAATCCTGGTAGCGGGGAATCCTAAGTGACAGGGAATTCTAAGTGACAGGGAATCCTATTTTTTATTCATGACATATTCATGAATACCACGGGCTGCAACCTTACCTGCTCCCATGGCCAGGATCACTGTTGCTGCACCGGTGGCCACATCCCCGCCAGCAAATACCCCTTCTTTGGAGGTTTTCCCGGTTTCCGGATCGGTGACTATATTGCCCCATCTGCCGGTTTCGATATCCGGAGTGGTGGAGGGAATCAGCGGATTGGGGCTGTTCCCGATGGCAATCACCGCCACATCGATGGGTACGGTGAAGTTGGCATCGGGCACCGGAACGGGACGCCTTCTCCCTGAATCATCCGGTTCGCCCAGTTCCATCTGGATACATTCCACCTCGTTCAGCCTGTTGTATTTATCCCCTCGGAATTCAGCCGGGTTGGACAGAAAGTTAAAGATAACCCCTTCCTGTTCCGCATGATGTATCTCCTCGTTCCGGGCGGGCATTTCCTCCCTGGACCGGCGGTAAATAATGATCGATTCTTCGGCTCCCAGGCGCAGGGCAGTACGGGCACAGTCCATGGCCACATTGCCGCCTCCAACCGTGGCCACTCTTTTCCCTTTCACTATGGGGGTCTTGTATTTTGGAAAGAGGTAGGCCTTCATCAGGTTGGCCCGTGTAAGGTACTCATTGGCGGAGTAGACTCCGTTCAGGTTCTCCCCGGGAACGTTAAGGAACCAGGGAAGCCCGGCCCCGGTCCCTAAAAAGACCGCATCATAGTCCTCAAGGAGTTCATCGATACTTTTAATCATCCCGATCACATGATCGGTATAGAGTTTCACACCCAGACTTTTCAGGTAGTCGATTTCCCTGAATACAATGGCTTTTGGCAGACGGAATTCAGGAATTCCATAGACCAGAACGCCACCCGGTTCATGGAGCGCTTCAAACATATCCACCTGGTGACCCAGTTTGACCAGGTCGGCAGCCGCGGTAATTCCGGCTGGCCCGGCTCCCACAATTACGATTTTTTTCCCTGTGGATTTTGGCAATACGGGCAGTTCAGGGGCTCCCTGCTTTGCTTCCCAGTCGGCCAGGAACCGTTCCAGTCGCCCGATCCCCACCGGTTCATTCTTAACTCCGAGAACGCATAGTTTCTCACATTGCTCCTCCTGGGGGCAAACCCTGCCGCAGACCGCCGGAAGAATGTTCTGTTCCTTGAGCCTGTTCACCCCGTCCCTGAACTGTTCGTTGGCAATGAAGGAGATGAATCCGGGAATATCTATTTCTACCGGGCAGCCCTCCACGCACCGGGGTTTTTTACACATCAGGCAACGTTCGGCTTCCTGGATGGCCTCCTCCGGGGAATAGCCAAAGGGAACCTCATCATAGTTCCGGACACGCTCCTGAGGCGGCTGTTCCCGCATGGGGGTTTTGGTTGGACTAACTTTTGCCATGTTCTTGTCTTTCTCCGGATACAATTTCTTCTTCCAGGTATGCTTTTCTTCTGGACAGGATCACATCCCAGTCCACCAGATGCCCGTCAAAATGAGGTCCGTCCACGCAGGCGAACCGGGTGGCCCCGTCCACCTCGATCCGGCAGGCTCCGCACATGCCGGTTCCATCAATCATGATGGGATTCATGCTTACAATGGTTTTCACGCCGTACGGTTTTGTGGCCTTCGAAATCAGGTACATCATAAAGGTGCAGCCAATGGCGAAAACCACATCATACCCGTCACCTTCCTTCAGATCCTTCTCCAGCAGGTCATGGGCATGTCCTTTCAGGCCCAGCGATCCATCGGCCGTGGCATACCGGACTTCATCAGCCACTTTCTCCAGCTTTTCGTTCCAGTACAGGAGAAAACTGCTGCGTGCCTCGGAATAGCAGACCACCCGGTTGCCCATTTCTTTCAAAGCCCTGGCGGCAGGAAAAATACCGCCAATTCCGTAACAGCCTCCTACCAGGCACACATTCCCGTATTTTTTCAATTCAAAGGGTTGTCCCAGCGGGCCGGTCAGAGAATAGATCTCGTCTCCCGCTTTCAACTGTGCAAGACTGTTCGTGCTTGAACCGATTTCCAGGAAAATAAACGAGATGGTCCCTTCTTCAGGATCCCAGTCAGAGACAGTAATGGGCGTCCGTTCACTGAATTCATCCGGGATAATAATAATGAACTGGCCAGGCTGCACCTTCCGTGCAATTTCCGGGGCTCTGACCACGCATGAATGGACGTTGGGTGCTATCTCTATTTTCTCAAGAATCTGCATAGTGGTTCAAGGTCTTATACTTTTTCTATTTTCACGGGCATCACCTTTTTACCGGAACTCAGCTCATCCAGGACTCCCTGGGGCAGGTTGCCATTGGGGATAAAACAGGCCATGTGGCTGT
Source organism: uncultured Bacteroides sp. (assembly GCA_964424935.1). GTDB lineage: Bacteria > Bacteroidota > Bacteroidia > Bacteroidales. Next base: position 7,445 of record CAYRLP010000030.1, on the reverse strand, counting down.
TCAGTCCGGTAATAGGACGGACCTGGGATGCCATGGTGCCGAATTCAGTAAGGATCCTGACCGGATCACCTGCCTGGATTTTCAGCTCCTCCATGAGTGGTTCAGAAAGTTCCAGTGTACCTTCTCCGGATATGCTGTCCAGTTCAGGAATCAGCTTGCTCAGGGGTTCCCCCCTGTAACGGAATTGGTTGTGTGAAAACACCATGTTTACAGGATAATCCTTACCACTTGGAAGGGCCTTTCCATTTGAACAGATCGCAGAGGGTTTCATGCCCGGCCCCACGCTCCCGTCTTTCTGTTCAGGCATCTGTACCAGCGTTTTCACTTCCCTGCTTATCTCCGGAGGTTTATAGGTGAAACCCCTGGCTCCCATGGCCCTGGCCAGGGCGATTATTATTTTATGGATGGGAAGCACGTTCCCCGGACGGAGAACCGCTCGGTTCACCTTCTTCAGTTTATCGTCCATGGAAAGGATATGTCCTTCACTTTCCAGGAAATGGGGCAGGGGCAACAGTACATCGGCATGTTCGGACAATTCGGTGATGAACATATTGCACTGCACGAGAAACTCCAGGTTAGCCAGTCCGGGATGGGGCGGTAGATCCCCGAACACCATCATGGCCCTGATCCCCTCCTTTCCCGTGTTCCGGACCATCTCCCCGTAACCAAGTCCTTTTGTTTTGCCGCTGACAGGCCTAAAACCAGGCAGATAGTAGGGATGAATCCCCATCAGGGCATTTCCATACAGGTTTCCTTCGTATCCCGGAAAGAGAATGCCGCAACTGCCGGGGGTGTTCAGATCTGCCTGCAACTGGGAAAGCAGGCGGACAATCTGCCCGGAGTGGGATTGTCTCAGTAGCTCGTCCCCGGCTATGAGGATTACATTTTTAGAAGATTCAAGAACACGGAGAACGGGTTCAAGCTGAGAGACTGTGATGCCTGACTGCTCTTCCAGGGATTCCATGGGATCTTTCAGGACCTTCGATTTACCCAGTGTCTTGACCAGCAGCCTGAGAGTGGCCTCTTCACTGCCCGGTCCGTATAAGATTTCATGGGAGCTGAACGTAGAGCTGCGGTTGGGCATGGCAGTAAAGCTGATCACTTGCCTTCCCTTTCTGTATGCTTTGCGGATCCGGTTCTCCAGGAGCGGATGCGAAACGGATGCATCAGATCCGAAGAGGAGCAGGATATCTGCCTTCTCCACCCCGGTTAATCCGGCAGTCTTCTGAGCTGTTCTCAACCGGTGTATCAACCCGGGGACCTCCCCGTCCGGATAGGAATGATGCAGGTCCAGGTTGTTGGATTTCAGCACTTCCCGGGTGAATTTCTGCAGAAGAAGATTATCTTCCAGGGTATCCTGTCCCGAGGCGATGACACCTACCTGCTTTCCCTTTCTCTGATCCAGCCTCAGGGCGATGGTTTCCAAAGCTTTTTCCCAGCTTACCTCAATCCACTTATCTTCCTTCCGTATGAACGGGGTAGTGATCCTGGAAGGATGATCGCTGATTTCTGCAGGCAGGAACTTACCTCGAAGGCACAGCTGGGGCGGATTGATCCGTTTTCCGGGCACGGGTCCTATCTGGACAAGTTTTCCGTCGCGGACATTCACATTCATGTCACAGGCAACCGGACAGATCATGCAGGTGGTCTTTACAGAGCTGTCCGGGATGCCCCTCCATTTCCCCATCTTCTCGGAGATGGATCCGGTTGGACAAACGTCCACGCACGCACCGCAGAATTCGCAACCGGCTTCTGCCTGCGACTCACCGAATGCGGTTCCGACAATGGTGCTGTTTCCGCGCTCCACAAAGGCCAGTACGTGGCTGTTCCGTTCCTCGTTACAGATCCTCACACACCGTCCGCAGAGAATGCAAAGGTTGTAATCCAGGTCGTAGAAGGGATTGTCCTTTACAGGTGGGATACTGCGATATCTTATGGGAAATTTGATATCGTCCAGATCCAGATAATCCACCATCTCCTGCAGCTCGCAATCACCGTTGCTGGTACAGAAATTACATCCGGTGATTGTGCCGACCTTCCGGGTGGTGTGCATGTAGTCGGTACAGGCCTTCTTGTCCTTGCAAACCAGACAGGTATAGGGATGTTCCGAAAGAGTAAATTCCAGGATCCCCCTCCTGAGCTTCTGCAGCGCAGGAGTATTGGTATGCACTTCCATTCCAGGTACGATGGGAGTGGTACAGGCCGTGGGGAACCCCTTCATACCCTTAACCTCCACCACGCACATTCTGCATCCTCCATAGGGTTCAAGTGTTTCCAGGTGACAAAGGGTGGGAATATATATACCCGCACCGTTGGCAGCTTCCAGAATGGTTTGCCCGGAACGAACCCTCAGGCTTTGTCCGTCAATCTCAGCGGTCTGGTATGTACTCTTTTTACCTTTCAAGGTGTTTCTACTCTATTATAATTGCATCCCCTGCGATGGCATCGAAGCGGCAGATCTCATAGCAGGCCCTGCATTTGATACATTTATCGGGATCCAGGAAATGAGGTTCACTTCTCGGCCCGGTAATGGCGCTGGTCGGACAAACCTCCACACAGCGCTGACAGCCGGTGCATTTTTCCTTAATAACCCGGTATTCCACAAGGTCACGGCACACGGCAGCCCTGCAGTGCTTGTTTATGACATGTTCCTCGTATTCCTTACGGAAATACTTGAGGGTGGTGAGTACCGGATTGGGTGCGGTTTGCCCCAGTCCGCAGAGGGATCCCTTCTGAACGGTCTCCGCAATCTCCTCCAGTTTCCGGATATCATCCAGTTCCCCCTCACCGCTGGTGATTTTCTCCAGCAGGTCAACCATTTGCCTGGTGCCGATCCGGCAAGGGGTACACTTGCCACAACTCTCCTGGCTGGTGAATTTAAGGAAGTATTTGGCCACATCCACCATGCAGGTGTCTTCATCCATGATGATCAGTCCCCCGGATCCCATGATCGATCCGGCTTTTGCCAGAGATTCATAATCAACCGAAAGATCCAGAAAATCCGATGACAGGCATCCTCCCGAAGGCCCGCCTGTCTGGACGGCCTTAAAATCCTTGCGGCTTCCCCCGCCTATATCGTAAATAATCTCTCTGAGACTGGTTCCCATGGGAATCTCGATTAACCCGGTCCGTCTGACCTTGCCCACCAGTGCAAAGGTTTTGGTGCCTTTACTTTCTTTGGTCCCGATCCCGGAGAAGAAATCGGATCCTTCCCGAAGGATATTTGGAACGGTGGCCAGTGTCTCCACGTTGTTGATGTTGGTGGGACACCCGTGTAATCCGGAGGCAGCCGGGTAGGGAGGCCTGCTTCGTGGCATGCCTCTCCGGCCCTCAATGGAAGCGATCAGGGCGGTCTCCTCTCCGCATACGAAGGCTCCGGCACCTTCCTTGATCTTAAGATCGAAATCAAATCCGCTCTCCAGTATATCGGTTCCAATCAACTGATATTCATGCAGTGCATCCATGGCCTTCCTGAGCCTTTGGATGGCCAGCGGGTATTCAGCCCTGATGTAGATATATCCCCTGGATGCGCCGATGGCATACGCAGCGATGATCATCCCCTCCAGAAGTGCAAAGGGATCGCCCTCCATCAGCGAACGATTCATAAAGGCCCCGGGATCACCTTCGTCGGCATTACATATCAGGTATTTCTGGGCGCCCGGGGATGCTCTGCACAGCTCCCACTTCAGGTAGGTGGGAAATCCGGCTCCGCCCCTGCCGCGAAGTCCAGCCAGCCGAAGTTCTTCAATCACTCCTTCCGCTCCCAGCTCAAAGGCCCTTTGCATACCTTTGAATCCGCCCCTGGCCATATAATGATTGATGTTTTCAGGATCAATGATCCCACAGTTCCTGAGCACAACCCGTTCCTGTTTATTAAGCATGGCCTGATCCCAGAAAGGCTTGATGCCATCCATCACAAATCCGTTATCTCCAAGATAACCCAGGGGTTTCATTTTGGATTGTTCGTTGCTCAGGTAATCCAGGAGCAACTTTTCCAGCCTCTTCTCATCCACATTGTTGAAGCATAGCCGCGGCTGTCCGGGTTTGCGGATATCAACCAGGGGTTCCAGGTAACAGGGTCCGATACATCCCACTTTCAACAGCCTGGCGTTCAGGTTTTCCTTTTGAATGATCTCACGGGCACGTTCCCAGACCCGGCCCGCTCCCGATGCGATTCCACAGCTTCCCATCCCGATATAGATGACCGGATCGGCAGTATGTTCCAGCTGATCCCACTCCTGCCGGGCATGGGTGTATAGGGACTGGAGATCATTCATATTTCGCCAGTGTTTCCTTCAGTTTTATAACGGACATGTTGCTGAAAATCACGTCATCGATCATCACTACGGGGGCCAGTGCGCAACACCCCAGGCAGGCCACCCGTTCAAGATCAAACCTTCCGTCCTCTGTGGTTTCATTAGGTGAAATTCCGATCTCCGCTTTCAGGGCATTCAGGAGGAAATCACCTCCCTGGACATGACAGGCAGTACCCAAACACATTTTAATGGAATGGCGACCCGGGGGATTGAATTTGAACTGGGAGTAGAAAGAAGCTACTCCAAAAATCTCGCTCCGGGAGATCCGGAGGTGTCTGGAGATTGAATCAACCGCCTTCTCTGCAATATACCCTTCCGCACGCTGAATTTCCTGTAATATCTGGATCAGGTTACCTTTGTCCCTGGGTTCATATTTTTCAACGATAAGAGGTATGGAACCGTCCATATTGTGATTAAATATTAAGGCTTTGAATATAGGAAAAAAGAGGCTCGCTGATATTAAAAACAGGGATGCAGACTCGTATTTATATCAAGTCTAAACCAGCGATTTAAGGGAACCAGACCAAAATGTGTCCCGAATTCTAAACTCTTCCGGATAGGAGTTGTTATACAATATTCTGCCCAAGATGCACCAGCAGCAGGATATATTTCATACTTTTATTTAGATATTTAAATTACTTTGAATATGACAGTTGGAGTTCTCAGGGAAGGTGGTAAAGAGAACAGGGTGGCGCTCTTGCCGGAACATATCCCTTTTTTGGTTAAAAAAAATGCAACGGTCCTGATTGAATCGGATGCCGGTGCCTCTTCGTGTGCCAGTAATGTGGAGTATGTAGATGCCGGGGCAGCCATCCAGACCAAAGACTATATCCTGAAGAACTCTGATATTGTGCTGAAGATCAACCCGCCGGAAGAAGATGAAATACCTGTCGGGAAGATCCTGATCTCAATATTGAATCCATTGACCAACACCGGTCTGGTCAAAAAGCTGGCCTCATCGGATGTCACCTCATTCAGCCTTGACATGACCCCGCGCACCACCCGGGCCCAGGCTGTGGATATCCTGTCATCCATGGCCACCATAGCCGGCTACAAGGCGGTGCTGGTTGCAGCCAGTAAATTACCCAATTTCTTCCACATGTTTATGTCCGCATCGGGAACCATCAGACAATCAAAGGTACTGATTCTGGGTCCAGGTGTAGCCGGGCTCCAGTCTCTCGCCACCTCCAAAAAACTGGGCGCCGTGGTAGAAGTATTCGATGTAAGAACGGCTGTTAAGGAAGAAGTGGAGAGTCTGGGAGGTAAGTTTATTGAAGTGGAAGGTGCAAAGGATGATGCAGCAGCTGGCGGATATGCAGTGGAACAGACAGAAGAGTACAAACAGAAACAGGCCGAACTGATCCATCAACATGCCATCAAGTCCAATGTGGTCATCTGCACGGCTCAGATACCCGGGAAAAAGGCTCCGTTGCTGATCCCGAAAGCTACCGTGGATGCCATGCTGCCCGGATCTGTGATCATAGATATGGCAGCCGGTTCCGGGGGCAACTGTGAACTGACCAAGCAAGATGAAACAATCATCTATAACCGGGTACGGATCATCGGGAATTCCAATTATCCTTCAAAGATGCCGGTAGATGCAAGCAAGATGCTTGGAAAGAACTACATCAACTTTCTGGATCTTCTGATCGATGAAGAGGGAAACCTGAAACTTGATTTTGAAGATGAAATCATCGCAGGGACCTGTATTACAAAGGATGGCGAGATCCACAATGAACGGGTTAAGGAAATTATCAGTTTTGAAGAAGCCTGACGGTGGATGTCGTTATACTGAAAGAGATCGGAATACAATCATAAATACACAATGAATGGATAACGTACTGCAATTTTTTTCTACGAATGAAGAGGCCATATTTATTATTGCCCTGACGATTTTCCTGGGACTGGAAGTGATATCCAACGTTCCTTCCGTACTGCATACACCCCTCATGTCTGGTGCCAATGCCATCAGCGGGGTGATTATCATCGGGGGAATAATCCTGGTGGGACACGTCGACCTTTCAAACCTGAGTGCTGGCTCCAATCTGCTCAACCTGATACTGGGGATCTTCGCGCTCATTTTTGGAACGCTCAATGTGATCGGGGGATTTGTGGTGACAGACCGCATGCTCGAGATGTTTAAAAAGAAGAATAAATAGGCCGGGACCATGCATACATTGAATAGTACAAACGGAGAAATCATACTAGAGTTTATTTACCTGGTTTCAGCCCTCTTTTTTGTGGTGGGACTGAAACTTTTAAGTAGTCCGGATTCAGCCCGGCGGGGAAATCTGTGGGCGGCAGCCGGTATGCTTATGGCGATGGTTGCCACCATGGCGCTGCACAGGGATGCAGAAGGAAACGGGATCAAAGGAGTCAATCTGGCCATCATTCTCGGAGCCATCGCTTTTGGAGGGGTCATTGGGGCCGTAGTAGCCAGGCGGATCAAGATGACTGCCATGCCGCAACTGGTCTCTTTCTTCAATGCGACCGGGGGTGCTGCTTCAGCCCTGGTGGCAGTGATTGAGTACTCAAATCCCGACAACCAGTCGGCTCTGGTTACCCTGCTGGGTCTGATCATCGGGAGTATTGCCTTCAGTGGTAGTATGATTGCCTACGGAAAATTAAACGGGAACATAAAAGATATTTTCGCCAGGTGGATGACCTATGTCAACCTGCTTATCCTGGCTATTGTTTTGTTCCTGCTCTTCTATATCCTGTTTGGCGGGGCCCCGGCCGAAACGAACCAGACACTTGTGTATGTACTGCTGGCAGTATCACTTATATATGGTGTGAGTTTCGTTATGCCCATCGGAGGGGCCGATATGCCCGTGGTGATCTCCCTGCTTAACAGTTTTACCGGTATTGCCGCCGCCATGGCTGGATTTATCTATCAGAATCAGGCCATGATCCTGGGCGGAATTTTTGTGGGGGCAGCAGGAATGATCCTGACGCTCCTGATGTGTAAGGCCATGAACCGTTCACTGATCAATGTCATCATCGGGGCTTTCGGGGGAGGTGGACCAGGAGTGGACCGGGAGGTCGGGACCATCAAGGAAATTTCAGCCACGGACCTGGCAGTGATGCTGAATTACAGCAGCAAAGTGGTAATCGTTCCCGGTTACGGTC
>CAYRLP010000029.1:0-11579 GCA_964424935.1 uncultured Bacteroides sp. | reverse complement strand
GAGGAACTGTTCAGTCCGGATACCAGGATGCTGTCGTTCCAAAACCCCAGGTCCATGTTTCCCGGGAAAAGTGCCTGCAGCTCCCATGCTCCGCCATCTACCGGAATACTGTAAATACGATCGTCCAGGTTGTCATCACTGGTATACCCGGTCCACAGGGTGCTGCCGTCGGGTGACACGGTCAGGAAGCTTACATAATGATTGGCCGTATAATCGTCCGGTACACTGTATTTATTCAGCTCCGTGCCGGTGCGAATGTCCAGCCTGTAAATGGTATCCCCGTTGCTCAAGTAGAAGAGAGTATCTGAAAAATCAAAGGCCCCGACCTGGGTATAGTCCGGGAACCAGGGGCCCGCTTCATAGTCTTTTTCAGGAACGATGGTGGACTGCCCGAAAAGGGGAAAAGCCAGCAGACTAATGGTAATCTGAGCCAGGTATAAAAAACTTTTCATTAAGCTACGATTTAAATCAATACCTATTTAAGTCGCAGCGGGCGAGTGTGAGGCAGGACCAAGGAAATAATTTGATCAGCTTCCCGTTCACCGCGGGCTGCATAAGCTGGGTTATCACTGGCAGGTCTTCTGACTTGTCCGGGCTTCCGAAACCTTCCCATTCCAATCCCGGCCGGGATTATCGGAACAGTGGTTCACACTCAAAAGCCTTAATACCCTGAGCGGGTACGGCATCACAGCAGCGGGAACTGTTACCGATTCTAACGGTATTCCCTTTTGATTCCACCGGCAGAGCCGGTAAGTGGAAACCAATGATGCGATAAAAGTAAGAAATAAAACAATGCAGGGAAAGAGTTAAATATCTTCCGGGGGGGTCCAGCCATAGTCTACGTACTCCCAGGAGAGTTCATCTCCTTTTACATGCACCATCACAAAGCCCTCTTCCGGTTTGCTGTCCGGTTCATTATTCCACCACCGGCCGCATACGGCCCCGCCGGTGATAAAATGGATCTGGTTCTGCACGTAGATATCCTCCAGGTAGTGGAGATGTCCCTGGAGCACCAGTTTCAGGTTATAGTCTGTAAAAAGACGCAGCACCTGGCTTGAATTGCTTATTACGAGACCCTCCGGATTAGGGGCCAGAGCTCCCCTGGTCAACTGCGTGGCAGAGGTTACGAACGGCATATGAACACAGATGGCAACAGGCGCATCTTTTTCGATTTTCTCAAGCTCTCCGGCAACCCAGGCGAGCTGCTCTTCATCAATCTTCCCGGTATATACGCCGCGTTCTTTCAGGTATATGGCATCCAGGACCATAAAATGCCATCCTTTGTGCTGAAAGGAATAGTACCTGGGACCTATGCGTTGTTCATACATTTTCTTTCCGAACTCCGGATGCTGTTCAATGTTAGCCTCATCCCTTTGCCATCCATATATTTCATGGTTCCCGATGGTATTGTAAACAGGCATGTTGATCTTCTCTGCCAACTGTTCATAACTATTATACAGTGAGTCCGCCCTTCCATAGGTCTGGTTAAGTGCATCCATCACCAGGTCTCCACCGGTAAGTACAAAATCGGGATTCCGTTTGTTCACCTCCCTGATGACCCACTGGAAAGCAGCCTCGGCACCCCGTTCCGGCTGCAGGTGAATATCTGTCAAAAAGGCAAAACTGAATCCATCCTCTTCGTTTAGGTTTTTCTTCCCGGATGGTTGATTACAGGCCGTCAGAATAATCAGCAGAAGACTCAGTAACAATCCTGTTTTTTTCATGGCGCATTATGATTTATGATTTCCTTTAAAACCCATAAGTTATAAAATTTATGACCAGTTCCGGTAGGTCAGACCTCTCCAGATTCGCTCCAGCGGTCCGAACCGGTATCGTTTCAACCATGCGTTCGAGAATAGAATCAGAAGGATCCAGACGGCTGGTACGATTAGGATTTGAAATTTACGTTCCACCTGACCGAACAGACCCAGTCCGTGCCCGTAAAACAGGAAGGTGCAGATCAGGGTCATAAGGATGTAATTGGAAAAAGCCATTTGCCCTACAGCGGCCAATCCCTTTTTTGCCCGGTTCAATCTACCGGTTTGGTTGATCAGCATGACCGCTCCCACGTAACCCAGGGCGGTAAACACGCTCCCCACATAATTGAACTGCACCCCCAGGAACATGGAATATTCAAGGGTCCAACCGTTCCTGAAGTTCAGGTATACACCCAGCCCCGAAAGTGCATATCCACCAACCATTCCAAAAATTGCCAGACGAGTGTAAAATCCCCTGGAGCGCGTGCCGGTAAGAACCTCCTGCCTGTAAAGAACCATACCCAGCAGCATCAGGGACGTGACCCTCCAGAAGGGCCGCATAAGAAAATACCGGGTCTGCATAAACAGGCTTCCCGGAACCCGCAGTTCCATCTGATCCAGCCAGCCACTTCTGTAGACCTGTAGCTGATGCTGGACGGCTGCTTCGCCCGGTGCCCAGCTCTCCATGGCAAACCGGACGGTTTCTTGCGGCCAGTATGCCATGGACCAGACTGATAGCAGATCCCAGAGGATGGGAACCAGAAAAAAAGCGACGGCCATACGTACCTGCGCTTTAGGAGGCTGGCCGCGAAACAGGAACACCAGCATGCCGCACAGGCTGTAAGATACCAGGATGTCCCCGGTCCACAGCAGGTAAGCGTGCATCAGGCCAAATAAAAGAAGCCACGCCATGCGCCGGTAGTGAAGCCGGGACGGATTCATTCCTTTTATTCCGGCCCGTTCGGAAAATAAGATGATACCTGCGCCGAAAAGCATGGAAAAAATACTCATGAATTTACCGCTGGCGAGAATATGACTGAGGATCCAGACCCACCGGTTGGCCCCGGTGAGATCTCCGTAGGCCGTTGGATTAATGTAAGCAGCAACAGGCATGGAAAAATGCTGGATATTCATGATCAGAATCCCAAGCACGGCCACACCACGCAGCAGATCCAAAGCCTGGATGCGTTCACCTGGCGGAACGGGGGAAGGCAATGGTCCTGTCATGGAAACAAATATCAGGATAATCAGAACATAAGACAAGCTCCGGTAAGCACCTCCCGGCTTCCGAACTCCCTGCGGAACAATCCCAGGGCAGGATCCATGGTGCTGTGGGAAGGAAGTACCTGTTCCACTTTTATTTGACGGAGGTATTCAATGGTCTTGCGGGTCTGAGGGTTGTCAGCCTGTAAATGGAAACCCCCGATGACAGCGGCCACCTTCAGGACACCGGTCACCCGCCTGGCATAATCAATCATATTGCAAATGCCCGAGTGGGCACAGCCTGAGATTACCACCAGACCCCGGTCCGTGATGGCGGCCAGGCCGGAATCATCCAGGATGTAATCCTCCGTTCCGTCCTCCAGGATGTATCGGGTGGATTGTGCCTCGAAATCATTGGCCCGGGGAATTTCTCCCAGGTACCAGAGGTTTGCGGACAGGCGGACTGGCCGGCTAAATGTTTCCAGCTCGAATCGTTCTTCAGCCTCCTGCCGGGACAGAGAAAGCCCTATGTAGCTTTGCCCTGACTTCCGGAAGCGCCTTACAAAACATTCCGGATGACAGATCAGTGGCGTTCCTTTCAGATATACCAGTCCGTTCCCGTGGTCCCAGTGCCCGTGGCTCAATATGATGCGATCCACCTGCTCCAGATCCGTTCCCAGCCTGGCTGCACTATGTATAAACAGATCAGAGGCTCCGGTATCAAACAGGAACTTAAGCTGATCCGTTTCCACAAGAAAGGAGAGCCCATGTTCGGACCCAAATCCTTCCAGGGCCTCAACTTCCGATAAAACCGATATTGTCATACAGAAACCACCCAGGTTTGGTACAGTTTGTATGCCATGGCCAGGATAATGGAGCCTAGAAACAATCCGATGAAGCCAAAGGCAATAAAGCCTCCCAGTGCTCCAAGGAAAATGACCAGCATGGGTACATCCAGGCCCTTCCCCATAAACAGGGGTTTAAGGATATTGTCTAACATCCCCATTACCAGGAAATAGATGCTCCAGAGTACTGCGTTCAGGGGATTCATGAAAGCGAAGAGATAAATGATCAGAGGAATATTAAACAGCAGCACCGGAATCTGTGCAATGGTCATGACCAGGATTACTACGATCCATACCGCTGCCAGGGGGATCCCGGCCAGGATCAGTCCAATTCCCATCAGGGTGGTCTGAATCACGGCCACCCCCAGAATGCCCGACGCCACATTGCGTATGGTATGAAGTGAGATTTGAAGAAACTCTTCTCCCCGCTCACCGATCGCCTTCTGAAAAATCTTCCGGCCCGATTCTGATCCCTTCTCAAAAAAGATCAAAAAAATACCTGCTATTATGATAGAGGCTGCAAACTGAAGGATCCCTAGCCCTGTATTGGCCAGCGATCCCAGGACCTTTTCCCCCCAGGATAAGAGCTGGGGCATAAAGCCCTTCAGGGACCCTCCCAGATTTTCAGACAGTTCCAGCCAGTTTTCATACAACCAGTTTCCGATCAGGGGCCACTGGGCCACCGATTCGCTGGGGGGAGGGATATGCAGATCCCCTGCCTGGAACTGTTCTGCCAGGAACTTGATCCCGTCCACCAGTTGATTTACCAGCCAGATGCTGGGAAGAACCAGGATCACAAGCGCCACCAGGGTAAGCAATATGGAGCTCAGTTTACCCCTTTGTCCCAGCCATCCCCTCAGACGGTGAAATAACGGAAACAGAATGATGGAAATAATCAGTCCCCACAACAGCATTCCCAGGAAGGGTTTCAGGATCCTGAAACAGAGGTAGACCACCAGGAGAAGTGTTCCCACTTTGAAAATCAGGTCGATGGCTATATTTACGCGGGTTTTGCTCCCGTTTGGTTCGTTCAGTTTTCCCGGCATAATTGTATCTTAATGGTTTCATTACAAAATGAAAGATTAAAAATGAAATTATCAAGAAGAAATGCACTCTCGGTCATGGCTATGGGTGTTCTGGGGATCCATCCCTCCATCCCCGTTGCCGGCAGGACGTCCACGGGTCCTGCCAGATTCCGTTACTGTTTGAATACAAGCACTGTCAGCGGGAAGAATCCCGGGTTGCACCGGTATATTGAAATAGCCGCCAGGGCAGGATACCAGGGCATAGAAATCTGGGTACGGGACCTGGAAGCTGCCGTGCAGGCCGGCCATGCCCTTTCTGAGCTGAAAGGTTTCGTAGAGGACCACGGGCTGGTGGTTGAGAATGCCATTGGCTTTGCTCCCTGGATGGCGGCCGGGGAAGCCGGATTTGAACAGATGGAGCGGGAAATGCATCTGCTGGCCGGGATCGGATGCAGGCGGATTGCAGCTCCTCCGGCAGGAGTTCCTGCCAGTTCTCCCCTGGACCTGTTTGATGCGGGTGAAAAATACGGGAGACTTCTTGAACTGGGAAGGAAAACCGGGGTTATGCCCCAGCTGGAGTTCTGGGGTTCCTCTCCCGTGCTCTGGCACCTGGGTCAGGTGCTGATGATTGCCGCCGTGGCCGATGATCCCGATGTGAAGATCCTTCCCGATATCTATCATATGTTCCGAGGCGGTTCCGGCTTCCACGCCCTGAACATGATCAGCGGAAGCATGATTGATGTATTTCATATGAATGATTATCCTGCCACCAAACCAAAGGAGCTGCAGGACGACGGGGACCGTGTTTATCCGGGCGACGGATCCGCTCCCATCTCTGAGATTCTTATCAGCCTGCGGAATATGGGAGGAGATAAAATCCTTTCACTGGAACTTTTCAACCGGGAATACTGGGAAGAAGATCCGGTGCAGGTGGCTGAAAGGGGACTCACAAAAATGAAGACCCTGGTTGCGGAACTAAGCTGACTTTTAAATATTTCACTATTTTTAAGCCCGAAGGATTTTATGTATGCGCTTTAACCGATACATAGCTGGTTTTTTGATCCTCTGTTTCTCGGCTTTTCTGGGACACAATCTGATACCGCACCATCACTACCCGGATCTATGTGGCAGTCCCGTTTCATCGGCCTGTCCGCTGCAACATGGCAATCAGACGGGGCACCATGACCAGGGCTGCGATGAGAATTTACCCCGCACCCACTGCCATGCTTTTAATGACGTGGTTCTTGAAAAGTTCAGTGTTCCTGAAACCATCCCGGTAAGGTTGCAGATGCGGTTAATGGAAATCCCGCGTCAGACCAGGATATCCCAACTTCCCGCGGCTAATTCACGCAGCCTGGACAACTCCCTTACGCTGCCGGGCTATGATGAGCCGGCTATGGGAATTCGTACTCTCCGGGCACCTCCATTATTCGGATAACATCCGGCTCACATTCCATTATTCATAACCTGGGCATCTACTGCATGCTCATGTTCGGTTGTATTTAATATTCAAATTATGTACAGATCTATTTTCATATTCATGCTGGTGCTTGCCACCGCCTGTAACTCCCGTAAGGGTACGGAATCTGCAGGTACGGAAAGTTCGCAACAGAATGCCGATGAAGAGCAAACACATACCCTTTTCACGGACCGGTATGAATTCTTTGTCGCACATGCTCCCCTGGAAGCTGGCGTGGAATCCGAATTCCTGGTCCACCTGACCGATCTGGATACTTACAAGCCATGTTCAACGGGACAGGTCAGTCTTCGGGTCGACGGAGTGACGGCCACTTCCGTTGCTTCCGCCACCCCGGGCATATTTCATTGCCCCTATACTCCGGAAAAGCCAGGGGTTATTCAGGCTGAATTCATTTATAATGACGGGGCCGGGACCTATACGGTAGAGGAGCAGATCCCTGTACTCAGGGGCGATGAAGAGCTATCTTCCGGGGAAGAGGAATCCATGCATGGGACCGAGGAGGCCGGGGAAATTGAATTCCTGAAAGAACAAGCCTGGAAATCAGAGTTCATGGTGAAGGAGATCCATCCGGGCCCGTTTCATTTCGTGATTCCGACCAGTGGGGAACTGGTGGCTGTTCCCGGTGAGAAACAAAACATTACGGCCGGCAGCAGGGGAATCATACGCTTCGTAAATCCCCTGCTGGTTCAGGGCTCCGCAGTGGCACAGGGACAGGCGCTCTTCAATATTTCCTCTGAAACGCTGCTTGACGACCCTGTTTCCCTACGTTTTGAAGAGGCCGTAAACAGGCTGGAAAAAAGCCGCAGTGAATACGAGCGGCATAAAATCCTGCATGATCAGCAAGCCATATCCGACCGCCAGTTCTTTGAATCCAGATCCGTTTATGTGGAAGACAGCCTCCGCTATTATAGCCTGGCAGCCCATATATCTGATCAGGGGATATATGTAAAGGCACCTGTTTCCGGAACTATTCACGAGCTACTGGTATCGGACGGAGAATTCATCGAACCGGGAAGCCTGCTGGCCACATTATCGACCAACAGGACCCTGATACTGCGTGCCGACCTGCCACAACAGTATTACGGAGACCTCCAGCAGATCAGAACTGCCCATTTCAGGCCGGCCTATTCCGATCGGGTATACAGTATCGAGGAGATGAACGGGACCTTCCTTGCTGCCGGTGTATCCGTGGCTGAAAATGATCATTACTTGCCGGTTATTTTCAAACTCCGGAACCAGGGTCAGCTTCTGGAAGGGGCGTATGCCGAAGTATATCTGTTGACTAAAGAAAAAAGTAACGTCCTTGTGGTCCCGGTGACGGCCCTGGCTGAAGAGCAGGGAGCAATGTATCTCTATATTCAGATCACCGGGGAAAGCTACACAAAACGCGCGGTGGAGACTGGTGAAAGTGACGGACGCCTTGTGGAGATCATATCGGGACTGGAACCAGGAGAGCGGGTAGTTACCAGGGGAGTCATGCTTGTGAAGGCAGCCTCCGCAGGAACCGCAGTGGTCGGACATGAGCATTCTCACTGATTGAAATAAAAGAGTCATGCTGAACAGAATCATACAATATTCGCTGGATAACCGGGTACTGATCATATTCCTGTCTCTTATGCTGCTCATCGCAGGCCTGGTTACAACCCGGAACATGGAGATCGATGTATTTCCCGACCTGACCGCCCCGACTGTTGTTGTGTTGACGGATGCCCACGGTATGGCGGCCGAAGAGGTGGAAACCCTGGTGACCTTTCCTATTGAATCGTCCCTCAACGGTGCCACCGATGTGAGACGGGTCCGCTCCAGTTCTTCTTATGGATTTTCCATCGTCTGGGTGGAGTTTGACTGGAATACGGATATTTTCAGAGCACGGCAGATTGTCAGTGAAAAACTCCCTGCGATTGCTGCCCTGCTTCCCGATAACATTGAAGCCCCGATCATTGCCCCTCAGACCTCCGTCATGGGAGAGATCATGCTGGTATCGCTGACTTCCGATTCACTGTCCATGTTTGACCTCCGGGCCCTCACGGACAAACAGGTCCGTCAGAGGCTCCTGTCCGTTACAGGAGTGGCCCAGGTCGTGGTCATCGGGGGCCTGCCGAAACAATACCAGATCCAGGTGGATCCGTATAAAATGAAATACCATGATGTAACCCTGGACGAACTGATCGCCACCGCCGAAAATACAAACAGCAATGCCGCGGGGGGAATTATCAACCAGTACGGCCAGGAATATGCGGTGCGTTTCACGGGGCGTTCCACGCATCCGGGTGATATCGGTTCGGCTGTGATCCGGATCAGGAACGGTAAACCTGTAAAGATCTCAGATGTGGCGGATGTAAAGATTGGCCATCCCGACCGGGTCGGGGATGCATCACTCAATATGGAGCCCGCGGTGATTCTGACTATTCTGAAACAACCCGATGTAAATACCCTGAAACTGACACGCGCGGTGGAAGAGGCGCTTCAGGAACTGGAAAACAGCCTGCCCGCCGATGTGAAGATCAACTCCCGGATCTTCCGTCAGGCCGACTTCATCCAGACAGCTGTATCCAATGTGTTTCATGTACTTCTGGAAGGTGGTATCTATGTGGCACTGATCCTGTTTCTGTTTCTGCTGAATGTGCGTACTACGATCATCTCACTGGTGGCTATCCCCCTTTCCCTGTTCCTTTCTCTTATTACCCTCCGTGTGCTGGGACTGACCATCAATACCATGTCACTCGGAGGAATGGCCATCGCCATCGGTGCACTGGTCGATGATGCCATTATCGATGTGGAGAATGTGCTGAAACGACTGAAGCAGAATCACCGAAAACCCAAAGGGGAACAGCAGGGAACCCTGGAGGTGATCTACCGGGCCTCTGTGGAGATCCGGTCCTCCATTGTCCAGGCTACCCTGATTATTATCGTCTCATTTGCACCGCTTTTCTTCCTGGCTGGCATGGAAGGGCGTATGCTGAAACCGTTGGGTATCACCTTTATCGTATCCCTGCTTGCCTCCCTGGCGGTGGCGCTGACTCTGACCCCCGTGCTTTCCAGTTACATGCTTACGGGAGACCGTCAGCTTAAGCGGGATGAGCGCGGAGGGAACCTCCTGGTCCAGCGCCTCAACCTTTGGTACGGCTTAGCTATGCAGACCCTGCTCAAATGGAGGCTTCAGATCGTCCTGCTGGCTACGGTGCTTTTGGTGATTTCACTTATTCTTTTTACCAGATTCGGGAATTCTTTCCTGCCTGAATTCAATGAAGGGACCCTGACCATCACTGCTGCCACCCTACCCGGAGTTTCTCTGGATGAGAGTAACAGGATCATCCGGCAGATCGATAAGGAACTGTTGGAAATCCCTGAAGTAAGCTATGTGTGCCGCAGAACCGGAAGGGCTGAATTGAACGAACACAGTCACGGAGGAACCAACACGGCCGAGATAGACGTGCCCTTTATTCTGGAGGACAGGGATCACGAAACGTTTATGGAGGAAGTCAGGGAAAGACTTTCCCATATCCAGGGGGTCAGTCTCAATATCGGCCAGCCATTGGGCCACCGGATCGATCATATGCTCTCGGGGACCCGGGCCAGTATAGCCATTAAACTGTTCGGTACGGACCTGGGGACCATGTACCGGACGGCCAATAAGATCAAGGAAGCAGTTTCGGGGATTCCTGGACTTGTGGACCTGAATGTGGAGCAACTGGTCGAGGTCCCCCAGATCCAGATCCATCCCCGCAGGGAGATGCTCGCACGCTACGGAATCTCCCAGAACCAGCTTACAAGGTTTGTGGAGACTGCCATTGCAGGGGAAAAGTACGCTGAGGTATATGATGAAAACCTCAATTACCCCCTGGTGGTCCGCTACGGTGAACCTTTTCGAAACAGCCGGGAAGCCATTGAAAATACACTGATCGATACCTACGAGGACAACCAGGTTCCTCTGCGTTATGTGGCTGACGTGGTTTCCAGCAGCGGACCCAACACCATCAACCGGGAAAACGTTCAGCGTAAACTGGTCATTTCGTGCAACACAGCCGGCAGGGACATCGGCAGCGTGGTCGAGGATATCCAGAATGTCATCGACCGGCGTATCGAATTGCCAGAAGGATATCGGATCCAGTACGGAGGATAATTCGAAAGTGCGCAGAATGCATCGCTTACACTGTTGCTGACCTCCCTGCTGGCCATCCTTGTCATTTTTGTGATCCTTTTTTTGGAGTTTAAAAGCGGAACGCTTGCCGGAGTCATCCTGCTGAATCTTCCCCTGGCTCTGATTGGTGGAGTAGTGGCCATCTGGCTTACCGGTGGGGTGGTCAGTATTCCCTCCATTATCGGATTCATCACCCTGTTCGGGATCGCCACCAGGAACGGGATCCTCCTGGTCTCACGATATAAACAGTTGCGTCAGGAGGGCTTCAGCCTCCAGGAAACCATCATTCAGGGATCGGTCGACCGTCTCAACCCCATCCTGATGACGGCACTGGCCTCCGCCCTGGCCCTGATCCCCCTGGCCCTGGGGGGAGACCAGCCCGGTAACGAGATTCAGAGTCCCATGGCCATTGTGATTCTGGGCGGACTGGTCACTTCGACCCTGCTGAATCTGATGGTGATCCCGTCGGTGTATTACATGATTGAAAAAAGAAAACCATGAAAGCACATATAATCATTTTCATAGGCCTGTCCCTGGCAGTATGGGACCGCCTGGAAGCACAGAAGCCGGACTCCCTGCTGAACCTGGTCCTGATATATAACCGGGAGCTGAAGGCTGCCCGGGAAGCCTGCCAGGTGGCCATCCATCAGGCCGGCATCGGGAACACCCCGACAGACCCGGAGGTGGAATTGGGCTACCTGTACGGAAAGCCTTCCGAATTTGGGAACCGGGTTGATTTTGAAGTGACCCAGCAGCTCGATTTTCCCACCTCCTATATCCACCGTTCAAAAGTGAAGGCAGTTCTGACCTCCAGGGCTGAACTGGAATACGCACGAATTCGACAGGAAGTGCTGCTGGAAGCATGGCAACTCTGGATCGACCGTATCCATCTCAATC
The DNA here is from genome assembly GCA_964424935.1 of uncultured Bacteroides sp. Lineage (GTDB taxonomy): Bacteria > Bacteroidota > Bacteroidia > Bacteroidales. Next base: position 231 of record CAYRLP010000029.1, on the reverse strand, counting down.
AGGTACATTCCATGCTGACCAATCGGATCCAACTGGCGCACACCGTACAAACCCATGTGGAACACCAGCTGAAAACAGGGGAGGTCGGGCTCCTGACCCAGGGTCAGAGCAATCTGCTGGTCGCATCCCTGGAATCCGAGCTGGAGGATGTGGAGGCCCGTATGGAGAACAACCGGATGGCCCTGGCTGAGATCACCGGGGGAACCCCTGTGGAGGTTCAGGATACGATAC
>CAYRLP010000028.1:4082-11735 GCA_964424935.1 uncultured Bacteroides sp. | reverse complement strand
GAGCAAACCCTGCCTAACGGATAAAGCCCCCGGGAATCCTGCTCTGTTTTAACTAAGATTTACCTCCGGTAGATCTTTTTTTTTGGCCTGCCGTCAACATTTCCCTCTAATTATTCGTTATTTTGCATAGTGTTTGTGGATTATCATGCTATGCGGAAACTCCCTTTTATCGTTCTGATATTTTTGCTTTCGGCGGGCTCGCTTTTTGCTCAGGGAGAGATCGACGATCAGATGAGGGTGATGTTCAGGGACGAAAGCACCTTCGGCGGATTTCTGCATTCCAATGGATTCGGGATAAACTACCGTTACGGTTTCTGGCGGAACGCCCGGAACCAGTTCATCATCGACGGGGACTTCGCCTATGTGAAGCACCCCAAGGAATACAAATTATCAGTCTCTTACAACTACACCTCCCACCGCTTTGTATACGGCAAGGAAAACCTCTTCTGGGAGCTGAAAGGATTTGCTGGCTGGCAGAAAGAGCTTTACAGGAAGATTGACAAAAACGGAATCTCCGTGCGGCTCTATTATGCGGGAGGACTCTCAGTCGGTTTTCTGAAGCCCATCTACTACAAAGTGTTCACCACCTCCCCCATCGGGGAAATCCTGGATGAAGAGTACCTGAAATTTGACCCGAGTATCCACCAGGCGGTGATCGGTGGTCGCGGTCCCTTCTTCATGGGCTTCAACGAACTGAAGGTGATCCCGGGTTTAACCGGGAAAACGGGATTCAGCTTTGAATACAGTACAAAGGATGCCATGGTGCATGCCCTGGAAGCCGGCGTGACCATTACGGCCTACCCCAAAGAGATCCCGATCATGGCCACTGAAAAGAATAGTTTCCTCTTTTTTACCCTTACTGTGGGATACCGTTTCGGCCGGATTATTGATATCAGCGAGGCGGCCCGTTCAAAGACCTGGAAAGAGAAACGGGCAGAACGTAAAGCGGCAAAAGCATCCCCCATGTACCCCCCGTATTAAATCTGTGTAAAGACTGGATTTTGCCCCTTTCAGGGTTTTGTCATTTTGATATTAATGCGTAAATTCGCACTTCTGTTATTTTAAAAACAATTTATATCCTAACCATTTAATAATTACAAACATGGGAAAAATAAAAGTTGGTATTAACGGTTTCGGCCGGATAGGAAGACTGGTCTTCAGAGTAGCTTCTGAAATGCCCGATGTGGAAGTTGTAGGGATCAACGACCTGATCGATGTGGACTATATCGCCTACATGTTAAAATATGATTCTACACACGGACGTTTCAATGGAACGGTAGCGGTGAAAGACGGAGCACTGGTCGTCAACGGCGCGAAGATCCGGGTTACCTCAGAAAAAAATCCTGCGGACCTGAAATGGGATGCCGTCGGAGCTGAATATGTGGTTGAATCCACCGGCCTTTTCCTCACCAAAGAAAAAGCACAGGGCCATATCCAGGCCGGTGCCAAAAAGGTGATCATGTCCGCTCCGTCCAAAGATGACACTCCCATGTTCGTAATGGGTGTGAACCACAAGAAATACAGCAGCAATATGGATTTCGTTTCCAACGCTTCCTGTACCACCAACTGTCTGGCTCCCATTGCCAAGGTCCTCAACGATAAGTTCGGGATTGTGGAGGGTCTGATGACCACCGTTCACGCCACCACCGCAACTCAGAAGACCGTGGACGGACCGTCCATGAAAGACTGGAGAGGCGGAAGAGGCGCCGGTCAGAACATCATCCCCTCCTCCACGGGTGCAGCCAAGGCAGTAGGGAAAGTGATCCCGGAACTGAATGGCAAACTGACGGGTATGGCATTCCGGATTCCCACGCCCAATGTGTCGGTGGTTGACCTGACCGCCCGCCTTGAAAAAGGCGCTTCCTACGAAACGATCTGCGCCGCCATGAAGGAGGCCAGTGAAGGGGAACTTAAAGGCGTGTTAGCCTATACCGACGAGGCAGTTGTTTCCACCGACTTTCTCGGGGAGAGATGTACCTCCATTTTTGATGCAGGTGCCGGAATCGGTCTGAACGACAATTTTGTAAAAGTGGTCAGCTGGTACGACAATGAAATGGGATATTCCACAAAGGTTGTTGAACTGCTGATCCACATGTACAACGTAGATCACGCATAAACCTTTCTTCTTTCATTGGATTTTCCGGGGAGCCTGATGGGGCTCCCTTTTTCATTTCAGTGGGAACTAATAATACTCGATATGTTCAAAAGGGATCTGAATGGTATTTTCGTAATGGGTCCCAAGTTCTTCAATGGACTCGTCTCCCTCTTCAAAGAACCACTTGATCTTTACATCCTTTCCAGAGTCATGGTTGATCTTCATGATTCGCAACAGTTCAAGCATGTACTTGGAGGATCCGCTGTTAATGTATTCCAGTTTTATGCTGAATACCGTGGTTTCCGCCGGTGAAAGAAAATACTCATTGATCCAGTCAATCAACCGTTCAAAAAACTCACCCGGATCTTCCGGGATCGATCTTCCCTCCATGGAAAGTTCACCGGTATTGGCGATAAACTCCACTTCTGGTGAGTTGAATGTCTTTTTCAAAAAGAGGTCTTCCATCTTATCATCAATAATTATTCATATCGCAGGGCCAGGATCGGATCAAGCTTGGAAGCTTTTACTGCCGGAAAATAACCTGATATCACTCCTACGATGAAACAAAGTCCAATTCCCGTCAGGATCCACTTCCATGGAATGATAAAACTTGAATCGATGGCTAAAGATACACCATTTCCGATAACAATTCCTAATAAGATACCAACAACGGCTCCCATCTGGCCGATCACAACTGCTTCGTAAAGAAACTGGCGTTTGATCATCACAGACTTCGCCCCCAGAGCTTTCCTGGTCCCGATCTCCTTGGTGCGCTCCGTCACCGAAACCAGCATTATATTCATGAGTCCGATCACGGCACCTGTCAGGGTGATCAATCCGATAATGGTGGCTGCCAGGGTCACCATTTTCATATTCTCGATCAGCATTTGTGCCAGCTGATCACTTTTTGTGATATTGAAATCCGAGTCGTCCCTTGCCTCCAGTCTCCGGACCCTTCGGAAAAGCCCTTCCGCTTCCGATACAGAGACATCCAGCATCTGGGGCGTACTGGGCATCACGTTGATGGAATAGCTCATCTGTGGCCTTGAGAAATACTGTCTCACATTGGTATAGGGGATCAGACAGGTTCGGTCGGTGCCCAGTCCGGATGAACTCCCCCTGGATTTGAGGACTCCTACGACCCGGTACCTTCCGTTGCCCACTGAGATAAAGCGGTTCAGCGGATCCTGGATCTTTCCAAAAGCCTCCCTGGCCACATCTGCTCCGATCAGGACAATGCTGGCGTTGTTTTGAATTTCATCGGCGGTAAAGTTCCTCCCTTTCTCCAGCTCATAGCCGGCCGTGAAGATATAGTCCTCATCCACGCCCAGAACCGACGTGTTCGGATTGGATTTGTAGGACTTATACTTGACCACCGCACTTCCCGAGGCCCGTGTCCAGATAGAAACCCGGGCCGGAAGTTCATAGCTATCCTTGAATTCCTGTGCCTGCCTATGCGAAATGAACTCATGGTTTCTTCGGCGGTAGGATTGATTCCCGATCTGCACCCGGATGGACCTGGATTCAATAGTAAAGGTATTGGCTCCCATCAGGTTGAAGGATTCCGAAAGACTGTATTTAATGGAGTCAATGGCGGTGAGTATTCCGACCAGTGCCATGATCCCGAATGCAATGATCATAATCGTGAGAATGGTCCTCAGCATATTGGTCCGGATTGACTTCAGTGAAATCCTTACATTTTCTATAAACATGGCCGTCTTCATCCTTCAAGCTGTTGATGGTACAATAAAAGTATAAAAATCTGAACAATCTGCAGGCTATTCTGTCAGGCTTAAAAAGCAAATTCCAATATATTTGCATATAATTAAAATGAGCCCCTATGACTTTCGATTTTCAAATGATTAAAAAGACCTATCAGGCATTACCCGGTAGAATCGAAGCTGCCCGGAAACTTCTTCAGAAACCCATGACCCTCACGGAAAAGATCCTGTACGGGCACCTTTTTAAGGACTTCCCGGAGCAGCCTTTTCGGCGGGGTGCCGACTATGTGGATTTCAGTCCCGACCGGGTAGCCATGCAGGACGCCACTGCCCAGATGGCCCTGCTGCAGTTCATGCAGGCAGGTAAGGATCGGGTGGCGGTCCCTTCCACGGTGCATTGCGATCACCTGATCCAGGCCAAGTCAGGGGCTGCAGCGGACTTGCAGACTGCGCTTCACACCAATGAAGAGGTCTACCAGTTCCTGGGAAGTGTATCCAATAAATACGGGATCGGCTTCTGGAAACCGGGTGCCGGGATCATCCACCAGGTAATTCTGGAGAATTATGCATTCCCGGGGGGAATGATGATCGGGACGGACTCACATACGGTGAATGCTGGAGGCCTGGGAATGGTAGCCATCGGTGTAGGGGGAGCGGATGCGGTGGACGTGATGGCGGGTATGCCCTGGGAACTCAAATTCCCCAAGCTGGTGGGTGTGAAGCTGACCGGAAGGCTCAATGGCTGGACATCGGCCAAGGATGTCATCCTGAAGGTAGCCGGCATACTGACGGTAAAAGGAGGGACAGGGAAGATCGTGGAATATTTCGGAGAAGGTGCCGCCACCATCTCCTGCACGGGGAAAGGAACCATTTGCAATATGGGCGCTGAGATTGGTGCCACCACCTCCCTGTTCGGCTACGACCGGAAAATGAGAGATTACCTGTCCGGTACCGGCCGGTCCGATGTGGCCGGGGAAGCCGACCGTATCTCGGAGCATCTGACAGGTGATCCGGAAGTATATGCAAATCCGGAAATCTATTTTGATGAGGTCATCGAGATTGATCTTTCCACGCTGGAGCCTCATATCAACGGACCCTTCAGTCCTGACAAAGCGTGGCCCATATCTGAATTCGCAAAAGCCGTCAAAAAAGAGGGATACCCGGAGAAACTGGAAGTGGGACTGATCGGATCCTGCACCAATTCCTCCTACGAAGATATTACGCGGGCTGCATCGGTGGCCCGTCAGGCCGTGGAGAAAGACCTGAAAGTGTCTTCCGAGTTCACGGTGACTCCCGGCTCCGAACTGGTCCGTTACACCATTGAAAGAGACGGGCTGATCAAGTCATTTGAGGAGATCGGAGGGGTGGTCCTGGCCAATGCATGCGGACCCTGCATCGGGCAGTGGGCCCGACACGGTGCGGATAAGCAGGAAAAGAACTCCATCATCACCTCCTTCAACCGGAATTTTGCCAAACGGAACGATGGAAACCCCAATACGCATTCTTTTGTGGCCTCCCCTGAAATCGTCACCGCTATGGCTATAGCAGGAAATCTGACCTTCAATCCCCTGACCGACACCCTGGTAAATGAAAAGGGAGTGGATGTGAAACTGGATGAGCCCGAGGGTTTGGAACTTCCCGCCCTAGGGTTTGCCGTGGAAGACAATGGATACCAGGCCCCAGCAGAAGATGGCAGCGGTGTGGAAGTGAAGGTTGATCCGGAATCCAGACGCCTGCAGCTACTGACGCCCTTCCAGCCCTGGAACGGGGAAGATATGACCGGACTAAGGCTGCTGATCAAGGCCAAAGGGAAATGTACCACGGATCATATCTCCATGGCCGGACCATATCTCCGATAACATGCTGATCGGCGCGGTTAATGCAGCCAACGAGCAGACCAACTCGGTCCTGAACAACCTGTCCGGCCAGTATGAACCGGTTCCGGCCACTGCAAGGGCCTACAAGGAGCAGGGCATCGGATCCATTGTAGTGGGTGATGAAAACTATGGGGAGGGATCCTCCAGGGAGCATGCTGCCATGGAACCCAGACACCTGGGTGTAAAGGTAGTGCTGGTGAAATCCTTTGCCCGGATCCATGAGACAAACCTTAAAAAACAGGGCATGCTTGCGCTAACCTTCCAGAACAAGGAAGACTACGATCTGGTACAGGATGGTGACCTGGTGGATGTGCTTGGATTGAAAGAGCTGGCCCCGGATAAGCCGTTGGAGATCAGGCTGCATCATGCCGATGGAAGTACCGATCGGTTCAAGGCAAACCATACGCTTAACAGGAACCAGATTGAATGGTTCAAGGCCGGATCGGCCCTGAACCTGATCAAGAAGGAAAACCAATAGAATTTGCAACCCGTTTCTGCCTTTATTTCAGCCTTCGCCCGGCTGGGGCAATTTCTGCACCAGTTTCCGGATCGATCCGGACCATCCTCAGGGGATGAAATACCTGAAATCAAAGAACTTAACAAACGCTTTTATGAAGAGTTCTCCCGTCAGCTGGAGCATGAACCAATTCTGAATCCTTGGTTTACTCCGGAGTTCCTGGTGAGGGCCCTGAAAGGAATTGCATCCATGCTGGAAGAAGGTGTGCTTCAGAGGTGGCTCCATCCCTATGCACTCGGGGCTTTGCCCGAGGGGGACCGACGCAGGGTGGGACTGGTTATGGCGGGGAACATTCCCCTTGTGGGATTTCATGATCTGATGTGTGTCATGGCCACCGGAAACGAGGTCCTGGCCAAACCCTCCTCAAAGGATGATCGATTGATCCGGAGTATTGCCGACCTTCTCTCATTCATCGATCCCCAGCTGGGTGCCCGCATCCGGTTTACGGATGAGCGGCTCACCGGTCTCGATGCCGTAATTGCCACAGGAAGCACTAACAGTGCCCGTTATTTTGAATACTATTTCAGGGATCTCCCGCACGTGATACGGAAAAACCGGAACGGGGTGGCTGTGCTCACAGGAACGGAATCCGAGGAGGAACTTGCCGCACTGGGCGATGATATCTTTACCTATTTCGGAATGGGGTGCCGCAATGTGACTAAACTCTACGTTCCTGAGAAGTATGATCTGAAAATGTTGTTACAGGTCCTGGACCGGTTTCAATACCTGGGTCAGCACCACAAATATGCCAACAACGTGGCATTTTACCGGACCATATACCTGATGAACCAGCTATCCTTTCTCGACAACGGGGTATTGCTGCTCAAAGAGGATCCGTCCATCAGCGGCCCGGTTGGAGTTGTTTTTTATGAAAGATATTCGGAACTTGAGGAGGTTCAGCAGAAGCTGGATCTCCACCGGGATGAGATCCAGTGTATCGTTTCAATCTGTCCGGATATCAGAGACTCCATCCAGCCTGGATCCACTCAGGAACCAATGCCCTGGGACTATGCCGATGGGGTGGACACCATCCGGTTTCTAAAGGAACTTGTATAGGATGATTTTCCTGTTCAGAATAATCAGTGATGAGAACCCGGACTTCTTCCGTGATCTGGTGGCGGAAGGATCGGACACCTTCCTGGACTTCCACACGACCCTTCAGAAGGAGCTGGGTTATGATCCCTCCCAGCTTGCATCCTTTTTCCTGACCAATCAAAAATGGGAAAAAGAGCAGGAAATCACCCTGATCGATATGATGCAGGAGCCCGGTGTATCCAGTTATATCATGGATCAGGTAACCCTGGGGGAGCTTATCAGCGATCTCAATCAGCGAATGCTCTATGTTTTTGATTTCTTCTCGGACAGGGCCTTGTTCATCGAATTGATTGAGATGACGGATCAGGTCTCACCCAGGAAAACCCCCTTTGTTGCCAATCGACAGGG
>CAYRLP010000028.1:0-4072 GCA_964424935.1 uncultured Bacteroides sp. | reverse complement strand
GCTGATGGATGAGCCGCAGGATATTGAAGATCCCGATCTCCTGGAGGATACGGATCCGCTGGATTTTGATATAACGGACCTGGACGAGCTGGACGAAGAAATACCGGAGGACGATTGAAATGAATAAAACCCTGGTCGTACTGGCCGGACCCACAGCTGTGGGAAAAACCTCCTGTGGAATTGAGTTGGCCGGCCACTGGGGAACCGAGATCATCTCGGCGGACTCCAGGCAGATCTACCGGGAAACCACTATCGGAACCGCCGTGCCTACCCGCGAGCAACTTTCCCGCGTCAAACACCACTTCATCCAGACGGTCTCTGTTCGGGAAAACTATAATGCCAGCATCTATGAGAACCAGGTTCTGGAGCGGTTGGCCGAGCTGTTTGAGCTACACGACCTGGTTCTGATGGTCGGGGGTTCGGGACTCTACATCGATGCCGTCTGCCAGGGAATTGATGACCTTCCGCCCATCGCTCCGGACCTGCGGGCTTCCCTGCTGGAACGCTACAAACAGGAGGGCCTTGAACTGCTTACCAGGCAGCTGCAACAACTGGATCCGGTCAGCTATGAAAAAGTGGACCTGAAGAATCCCATGCGTGTGTTGAAAGCCCTGGAGGTTTCCATACAGACCGGTCTACCCTATTCAAGTTTTCTTTCGGATAAAAAGAAAGAGCGTCCGTTCCATATCCTGCGCATGGCTCTGGACCTGGATCGGGAGCTCCTTTACCAGCGGATCAACCGGCGGGTGGATCAGATGATATCTGCCGGATTGATGGAGGAAGCGGAGCAGTTACAGCACCTGAAAGGATATACGGCCATGAAAACCGTCGGATACCGGGAACTGTTCAGGGTAATGGACGGTGAACTGTCCCTCCATGAAGGAACCGACCTGATCAAACGGAACACCCGGAAATTTGCCCGGAAACAGCTCACCTGGTTCAGAAAGGAGAACCGTTACCAGTGGTTCGCCCCGGACCAATACAGGGAGATGCTTGACTGGGTGGAAAGCCAGGTCCCCTATCTGTAGAAATTGCGTTCAAAGGCCGAAGATTCCTCCCGTCCCAGGATCCCCATTCGAAAAAAGGCATACAGAAAGCCTGTACCATACGCAAACAACTGGGTATAACTGGTCAGCACGGACAGAAACCCAATGAATATGCTGTGGTTCTTCCAGGTGCTGCTCAGAAACAGGAGAAAGAGATGCAACACCAGGGGCAGGGCAAAGTACCAGGTGACCAGGCAGGCCAGCAGCACCAGCGCCGGTACACCCAGAGTGAAAAGGGTCGGCATGGTGTGTACCCATTTCAGGGTTCCCGGATGCCTTTTACTCAGATGAATCCGGGCCATGCCCGAATTAAAGACCTGTTTGAAAAACTGCTTCAGGGTACTCCTTCGTTTGTGGTACACAAATGCCTCTTTGATCAGGCGGGTACGGAATCCCTGTTCCAGGATCCGGAGGCTAAGGTCCACATCCTCCCCGAAACGCATGGAAGAAAACCCTCCGGTTGCGATAAAGACCTCCTTTGAAAAGCCCATGTTGAAGCTGCGCGGATGAAACTTTCCTATCCGCTCCGTACCCCCCCGGATCCCGCCTGTGGTCAGAAAGGAAGTCATGGAGAAATTGATTGCTTTCTGAAACCCGGTAAAGTCGGGGTGTGCCCGGTCGGGACCTCCAAAGGCATCGGTATAATCACTCTGCAGCGATTCCCTGACCCTATACACATATACTTCAGGAAGCACGCAATCCGAATCCAGGAAGACCAGATAGGTCCCTCTGGCTTTTTCACAGCCAAAGTTCCGGCTGGGTCCGGGACCTGAATTCTCTTTAAAGAAATACCGGATGTCAAGCGTTTGACTGAATTCATCTGCTACCGGCTTGCTGGGTTCCGTGGATCCGTCTTCCACGAGAATGATCTCGAAATCCGGATCGGTCTGCCTGGCAAGGCTCTGAAGCAGTTCCCGGGTCTCCCCGGGCCTGTTGTAAACCGGAATGATAATTGAAAGCTTCACCTCAGATCTCCTTCTCCACCTCGTATCTGTTCCGCTCCGCAGCGTTCCGCGAAACCAGCTCACCCAGGAATCCCCCGATGAAAAGAAGGGTTCCCATGATCATGCTGGCCAGACCGATGTAAAAAAAGGCACTGTCTGCAATCAGGCGCTGGGGAATATGATTGATCAGGGCGATTAGTTTGTCTATCCCCAGGTACAGGGCCATACCGAACCCGACCAGAAACATAAGCGATCCCAGGGCACCAAATAGATGCATCGGTTTCTTACCAAAGCGGATCAGGAAGGAAACGGTCATCAGGTCCAGGAATCCGTTCAGAAAACGATTCATGCCAAACTTGGTCACCCCGTATTTTCGCTGCTGGTGCTGTACCACTTTCTCCCCGATACTGGTAAAGCCATTACCTTTGGCAAGAACGGGGATGTACCGGTGCATATCCCCGTATACCTCCACACTCTTTGCCACATTCAGACGGTAAGCCTTCAATCCGCAATTAAAGTCGTGAAGCCTGATCCCGCTTACCCTCCTGGCTGCCCAGTTAAACAGTTTGGTCGGAACCCTTTTCCGGAGAAAGGGATCGTAGCGTTTCTTTTTCCAGCCGCTCACCACATCATAGCCTTCTTCCAGGATCATCCTGCGCATCTCGGGGATCTCCTCCGGGCTATCCTGAAGATCCGCATCCATGGTGATCACCACTTCACCGCCTGCCTTGCCGAAACCCGTATGGAGGGCCGCCGATTTTCCGTAGTTCCTGCGGAACCTGATCCCCCTGATCTGGGGATAAGTACCTTTGAGGGATTCAATCTGCTCCCACGATCCATCCTTGCTGCCGTCATCCACGAGGATCAGCTCGTAGCTGAGCTGATGTTCGGAAAGAACACGGTCAATCCAGCCACATAATTCCGGAAGTGACTCCACCTCATTGAACAGGGGTACTACGACGGAAACATTCATGGATACGCCAGGGCTTATGCAGGAGTGCTAATCTCCTCTTCTTTCTTAAGAAATGCTGCAACGATCAGACCGATTATCGCGTTGAGGACAGGCCCTATGATCAGTCCCATCTTGGTCATATAGGATACGGTCATGGTTTTTGCCATTCTCTCAAGAACGTCATCGTACATGCTCTCCGGAATTCGGGAGTTATTCATGACCCGCTCCTCTGCAATAATTCTCATCTGGTCGAGAAGACCCGGGTCTATAACTGTATAAAGCAGGTAAGTATAGACCACTGTGATAATGGTGGAAATAACACCGGCGGAGACAAGCACCATCAGAAAGATCTGTCCGAAGCTTGCATACCCTCCCAGGTACTCTTTCCGGTAATGCAGCATCAGGTAAACGATCAACGCCAGGTTGACCAACCAGGTGATCCAACTGGTCCAGTTCGCGGTGCTCTTTCCGAGAAAATAGAAGACCAGGGACAGAAAAACGGATACAAATCCAAGGATAGCCCCATAGATAAGGGCCGGTTTCCAGAAGGGTGCTTTAACTTTTTCTTCCATCGTATAATGTAGTTAGAGTTAGTGAATGAATGCCAAAAAAACGGGCAAGCTACTTACATCGCACCGCTACAACCGCGTACCCTTGCTACCTTCCGGTCCTGGGGGAATTGAGCAGGAGCTGGTCGTATAAGACTTGCCCGAAAGACAAATTTAAGAAGAAAAAGCGGTTCTGGCAATATCCCCTGACAGGAACTGCCCGAACCGCTCATTCGTATCTTGCAGGGAGATAGGCTGAAGAATCAGCTCTCCTTGGGCCTCAGGCTCCTCACCGTTGCACCCGCCTGCCACATTTCGGATTCCCTGAGATCCCTGAGCTCTGCTTCCAGGTGGTCCTTATAGTCCGCACCACTGGTTTTCTCCAGCACAACCTTGGTCTCATCCCCGTTCTTCACCCGGTCATACAAGGTTTTGAATACTGGCAGAGTGGCTTCCTTGAATTTCGGCAACCAGTCCAGGGCTCCCCGCTGGGCCGTGGCACTGCAGTTGGCATACATCCAGTCCATCCCGTTTTCGTCCACCAGACGGATCAGGCTCTGAGTCAGTTCTTCAACCGTTTCA
>CAYRLP010000027.1:6773-11925 GCA_964424935.1 uncultured Bacteroides sp. | reverse complement strand
GGTACCGGCTCCTCCACCCTGATCTGCAGGCTTTCCTCATCTTCTGATCCGCCGTTCCGCCTGACCATCTCCATGGCCTGCCGGTAGCTCATTTCGTAGGTGTCGTTCAGGGAGATTGTAGTGTATTTGAAATCCATCCCCTCCACCCTGTCTAGTCCCTGTTTCCAGTATTCGGGAATGGCATCGTAGCCCAGGATGGTCCCCAGGATCCCTCCGGCACTTGCCGGGTTGCAGTCGGAATCCTGACCGCATCTTGTACTGATATCGAGGGTCTTTCCAAAATCCCCCCTGCCGTAGAGCATCCCGATCACGATGTATGCTGCATTGATCTTGGCATCGATGTCAAAGGGCCGGAATACCCCGTCCGGACACCCGATATCGGAAGACCACTTCCGTTCCACCTCGAACCAGGTCTGTTTCCAGTCGTCAGGGTATTGTCCATACCAGCCGATTACATCGTGAATGCACTGGTAGAACTGGCTCTGTTCGGGAATGGCTCTCAGGGCTTCGCTGACCACAAAGGGAATATCGTCCGACCAGAAGGAGAGTGCGTACATGGCAGCCACATATACGCCCCCGTACCAGCCGTCCCCGTAGTTCATGATGTGTCCCACCCGGTCGCACACCTCCGAGGCGGAATTGACCATGCCCGGGTTCATCAATCCTGCAAAATCGGCTTCAATCTGGAAATCGATGTCATCCGCATGGGGATTGTTCTCCCAGTAACCGGATGCAGGAGGTTCTATGCCGTTCAGGATGTTGTAGCGGGCTGCCTGGTTGGCGTGCCAGAGCATATAATCGGCCGTTGCAAAGGCCTGGGCATGTGAGGCGGCCGGGGCATCCACGCCCTCCCTGTCAAATACCTCCACAAAGGTCAGGTCCATATATATGTCATCGTAGAGTCCCGGAGCCTGGGTATAATACCACTCCATCCGGGTCTCATCCCACTCGATTGGGATATAATCCTGGATCATGGTCCCGCTGTACTGGAACTCCGTAGGTCCCCCGTAAGTGCATCCGATGACCTGACCGGCCCAGCCTCCCTTGATCTTGTTCATCAGGTCGGTTTTGGAAAGGGTGAACTCCACCGGATAGTCTGCCCGTTGCACCTTATCCGTTTGTTTTCCTGTGGAGCAGGAGAACAGGAGGATTCCGCTGAGCAGGACAGGTAGGTAAATTCGTATCATGGATTTAGGTTTTTTGGTTTTCTTTTTCCTGAAGAAAGGAGGCAGTCTCCTCCCGGTAAGGGATCGAGCTCTGAGCCCCCAGTTTACAGACAGACAGTGCTGCGGCTGCATGGGCTTCCTGAACGGCGAGATCCAACGGTCTGCCTTCGGCCAGTGACACAGCCAGCTGCCCGTTGAACACATCCCCGGCGGCGGTGGTGTCCACGGCCCGGACCTTGAATCCGGGGACCATTTTCCGGATACCGCTTCTTTTATCGGAAAGGTAGGCCCCGAGAGCTCCCAGGGTAATAATGACGGTTTCGACGCCTCTTTCATGTAAAGCTTCAGAAGCCCTTGCGGCGTTCCGTTCATTCATTACCTCAATTCCCGTAAGGCGAGCAGCTTCTGTTTCATTGGGAGTGATAATAGATACCCTGTGCAGCAGGTGGTCCGGAAGTTCTGCGGCAGGGGCTGGATTCAGGATCACACGGGTGTTGAGCTGATGGCCCAGGTCCACTGCTTTCTGCACGGTATCCATGGGGATTTCCAGCTGGATCAGCATAACATCCGCATCCTGAAAAGACAAAGCGGCCTTCTCCAGATCTTTGGGGTACAGCTCCGCATTGGCACCGGAGGCCACCACAATGGCATTCTCACCCTGGTCTGAAATGGTGATCATGGCAATCCCGGAGGGAACTCCTTCGCAGACTTTGATGTTCTCTGTATGGATATGGTCCTGCCGGTATCCCCTGAGGGCTTCCATCCCGTAGGAATCGTCCCCCACCGACGCGATGAAGTCCACTTCTCCTCCTGCTCTCGCTGCCGCAACTGCCTGGTTGGCCCCTTTCCCCCCGGGAAAGGTCATGAAATCACCCCCGAGCAGAGTCTCCCCCGGACGGGGTATTTCCGGGACCTTGATAATCAGGTCCGTATTGGAGCTGCCAACTACTATAATTTTATTGCTCATATCAACCTTGCTGCTATGATCATTCCCAATCCCACCAAAAAGAAGAGGAACATGGCGGTCAGTATCCCACGCAAACCTTCCGCTTTCCCGAACTCCTTCCAGATAAAGACCCCCCAGAGCGCCGCAATCAGGGTGGCCCCCTGTCCAAGCCCGTACGAGATGGCGTACCCCGCCTGCTCGGCTGCTATGATACTGAAGGTCATGCCCAGACTCCAGATGGCCCCTCCCAGGATTCCTATCAGGTGGAGCCTGACCGATCCGTTTTTCACATAATCCCGGTAGGTGGCCCTCTCTCCGGAGACCGGCCGGTACATGAAGAAGCTGTTCCAGATGAAATTGGAAAGCAAAAGTCCTGCCCCGAAAAGGACAGATGCGGTATAGGGAGTGAGTTTCCCTGCTTCGGGCAGGGTAAAGTCAGTGGCCATGGAAGCGGCAACAAAGCGGTAGAAGAATCCCATCAGGATGCCCCCCAGGATGGAGATCACGATGCCTTTTGTCGTTCCCGAAGCACCACTCCCGCTGTGCTTCCGGTAGGCCACCGCATCCAGTAAAATAGCCAGGACCACCAGGGCCACTCCGATAAACAGTACCACCGGGTTTCCCACCGGGGTCGCCACGTAGTTTACCACCACACCGATTACCAGGGCCAGTCCGATCCCGATGGGAAAGGCCACCGCCATCCCTGCAATGTTGATGGCTACTACGATTAACAGGTTGGCAATGTTGAAAACCGCCCCGCCAAGGAGAGCCGACCCGATAGCTTTTCCGTCGGCCTGTGCCAGATCGGCGATAAATCCTCTGCCCTGCTCACCGATACTTCCCATGGTAAAGGCCAGGATCAGGGAGAGGATCAATACCCCCAATGCATAATCCCAGTAAAAAAGCTGGAACGCCCATTCCCTGGAGGCCATCTTCTGCGTATTGGCCCAGGATCCCCAGCAGAGCATGGTGATGACACACATCAGCACCGCAATGAGATAAGATTGAATAATGACCATTGATAGATCTTGTTTATGGTTAATCGTCCGGGTTGTCCAGATGGAACCGCGTCCGTATGTAATTCATCATCACCTGCCGGTACTCCCCGGGAAGCCCGTGTCCGGCCCCGGGGTATACGATATATTCTTTCTGCCCCCTTACCTGGTTATAGGCCGCAAAATTGATATGGGGCGGACAGGTCTGGTCCATCAGCCCGATGGCCATGAATACCGGAGCCTTGATCCAGGGAGCCAGGTTTTTGATATCGATGTAGCTCAGGTTCCTGTAGATCTCCTCTTCACTGATCTCAGGGTGTTCCCTGAAATACTGTCTGAATTCGTTCCCCGGCCACTCGGCCACATTGAAATAGTCCCTGAAATCAGATAGAAAAGGCACGTGGGGAACGCAGAGGTTGATCCGCTGCGCATCCAGTGCTGCCGT
Source organism: uncultured Bacteroides sp. (assembly GCA_964424935.1). Classification (GTDB taxonomy): domain Bacteria; phylum Bacteroidota; class Bacteroidia; order Bacteroidales. The sequence goes on along the minus strand of CAYRLP010000027.1, from coordinate 8,373 downwards.
GGCATAACTCAGTGCCCCTCCCTGGCTGCCACCTTCCACCGCCACCCGGGAGGTATCCACTTCGCTCCTGGAGTAGAGGAAATCCACCGCCCGGACACAATCCATGTAAGCGCCCCTGTAAATATATTCCTCTTTATTGTCCACATGGTATTGCAGGTATCCTGGAAATCCCGGATCCACATCGTCCCTGCTGTTTCCGTGCCCGCGGATGTTCAGGGCCAGTGATACCATATCATCACCCTGGTACAGGTTCTGGGGACCCAGGGTACTGCTGTATCCCTGTACATGCAGGATGGCCGGGTACACCCCTTCCCTGGCCGGTCTCATGTACCAGCCCCGGATCAGTACCTCTCCCAGTGAGTGCATTTCAAGGAGATAGACTTCGCGGGTTTCCGTGCAAAGATCATCCTGACGGATCAGGTTGAACCTGGGATCCACCGCATCCAGATCCCGGCGAGCCCGTTTCCAGTATTCTTCAAAATCATCGGGGCGATCCGGGGGAGATACGATCTCTTCCGGACGGACCCCGATGGCAAAGGCGAGCTGTTTGCGATCCTTTTCACTCTCCAGGCTCAGCGCAACCCGGTAAAAGCCCGGAGGCAGCGGGCCCATCTCAACGGTTTTTTCCCTTATTCCCCCTGCACCGACGCGCACATCTTCCATGAGTTCCAGAACGATGTCACCGAAATCAGAAGTGGCAGTAATATGAAGCATTCCCTTTACCGATTCTTTCATCCTGTTCTCCATCATCAGCTGAAACGAAACAGGTTCCCCGTCCAGAAACAGATGATCGTCACGGATCATCATGGGGACCAGATCCACCAGCTCCTCCATCCCTCTGACGGTGAGACTGACCGGTGCTCCCACCATGCCGCCTCCGCCTCCGCCGTCCCACACCCGGATGGCAATGGTATTCTGTGCACCCCAGTTAATCCGGTCCACAGGGACCGTATAGGCCCGTGGTTCCCCGTAGGCACTCAGATACTCAGGAGGGAAGCCTCCGGTGGCACCCAGGATCTGTCCGTTGAAATAGGTCACATCCACATCGTCGATCCGGGCCAGCTTGAGAACCAGTCCCCCGTTCTTCACCGCCCTCTTGCGCAAAGTCCCGGGGATGGACACTTCCTGCCGGTACCAGGCAAATCCGTCGTATTCCCCGTAACCCTGGTTCTCCCAGGCGGTACCCGCCTCAATAGTATCCCAGGAAGAATCATCAAATCCGGGCCACGCCCAGGCCGAGTTATCGCCCGTATTGAACTTCCAAACGGGCTTCAGCAGGTTCTGTGCATGCAGTACCGGAGCCAGCCCGAGGAACAGAAACAGGGGTATCAGGCCTCTTTTCATGATTTCGCTATATCAATCTGTATAAAGATCAATAAATTTCTGATCCAGCGCTTCCGAATCCCCGTATTTGATCCGCATCTCCGCCAGTTTTTCTTTCATTTCCCTGACCACATCTGCGTACTCGGGGTTATCATATTCATTCTTCATTTCCATGGGATCCTTCAGGCGGTCATAGAGTTCCCATTCATCCACATCATAATAGAAATGAATCAGTTTATACTCCCTGGTCACGATCCCGTAATGCCGTTTCACCATA
>CAYRLP010000027.1:3937-6763 GCA_964424935.1 uncultured Bacteroides sp. | reverse complement strand
ACCATATGCACGGCCGGGTATTCGTAGTAGTGGTAATAGACGGCATCCCTGTCCCAACCTTTGATGTCCCCTTTCAGCAGGGGAACCATGCTTTCACCCTGCATGTCGGATGGGGCTTCAATCCCTGCCATTTCCAGAAAGGTCTGTGCAAAATCCAGGTTCTGGACCATCTGGTCGGACCTGCTTCCCGGCTTTACGACTCCCGGCCAGCGGATCAGGAGCGGGGTCTTGAAGGATTCATTATAAATAAAGCGTTTGTCGAACCAGCCATGCTCCCCCAGGAAAAATCCCTGGTCGGAGGTATAGACCACCACGGTGTTCTCCGCCAGTCCGGCTTCGTCCAGATAGTCCAGCAGCGTTCCCACACTTTCGTCCACGGCGGCGATACAGCCCAGGTAGTCCTGCATGTATCGCTGGTATTTCCAGTGCATCTGATCCGCTTTATCCATGCCGGGATAGCGCTCCCTGAAATCCTCGGTGATGGGATCATAGACCGCATTCCAGGCGGCCAGCTGATCCTCCGTAAAGCGATCGTATTTGTTCTGCATGGCCTGTTTGTCCCAGTTGGAGGCGGGTGTAATGCCCAGCTCATCCAGCACTTCCGGCCGCAGCTTGGAGTCCCCCGCCCAGTTCTGGTGGATGAGGATATTCATTTCCGCTTCCCTGGCAGCGGTCCCCCGTCCCTCGTAATCGTCAAACAGGGTGGGCGGTTCCGGGAAGGTAAGTTTGGTGAACTCTTTGTAGTGCCGCTCCGCCGGAAGCCATTCCCGGTGGGGGGCTTTATGAAGATAGAAGAGCAGGAAGGGTTTTTCCGGATCCCTGCGGTTCTTCATCCAGTCCATGGTCAGATCGGTAATAATGTCAGTGGTATATCCTTCCACCTTGATGCGTCCCTCATTGGTGATGAAATCGGGGTTGTAGTAATTTCCCTGTCCCGGGAGGATCTTAAACTCATCGATCCCTTTTGGATTGTTTCCGAAATGGAGCTTCCCGAACATGGCCGTCTGGTAACCCGCTTCCTGGAACAGCTGCGGAAATGTAATCTGGGTGGTGTCAAAGGGAAACCGGTTGTCGATCTTCCCGTGCACGTGACAGTGTTTCCCTGTCAGAATGGTTGCCCTGGAAGGAGCACACAGGGAATTGGTCACACAGGCATTGGTGAACAGCATCCCCTCACTCGCGATACGGTCAATATTGGGTGTTTCCATAAGGAGATCGCTGTAGGCACTGATGGCCTGGTAGGCGTGATCATCCGCCATAATAAATACAATGTTGGGTCTGGATGCTGGTTTCTCCTTTACCGTACAGGCGGCAAAGGACAGAATGAGTGCAATCAGAACCGGGATGAACTTTATTCTCATCATCTTATATATTTGGGTTAGATTAGTCCTAGTATCCCTCGGGGATATCTCCTCCGGATTTCCCTTCCAGGGCCCCCAGAATGGCCTCTGTGGCCGTAGCACCGATACGGGTGACACCCAGTTCCCTCACTTTCAGCGCATCTTCCAGGGTACGCACCCCTCCGGCTGCCTTCACCTGTACCGAAGGATCCGTATGTTTACGCATCAGGATCAGGTCTTCATGGGTGGCTCCTTTATAGCTGTAGCTTCCGTCGGGCTGTTTTACAAATCCATATCCGGTGGACGTTTTTACAAAATCCACGTTCAGCTTACTGCAGATCTCACACAGCCGGATCTTATGTCTGTCCTCCGGCAGAAAATCATTCTCGAAAATCACCTTCAGGGCGGCGCCATGCTTCTTTGTGGCAGAAACCACAGCCTCAATCTCACGGGTCACGTAGTCCCAGTCCTCCGACAGGACCTTCCCGGTATTCACTACCATGTCAATCTCCACCGCACCGTCATCCAGCGCCCGTTCGGTTTCAAACAACTTCACATCCACCCGGCTGTTCCCGTGTGGAAAACCCACGACCGTGCAAACCATCACGTCCGAACCCTGCAGCAGGTCCGCAGCCATTTTTACAGCATACGGTTTGATACAGACCGAAGCCACATTGAGTTTCTTTGCCAGTTCAATTCCCTCTTTCAGGGCCCGGTCATCCATGGTCGGATGCAGCAGGGAATGGTCAATCATTTTGGCAAGTTCATGCCTGGTTATGGTCTCCATATGCGTATTTTTAGTTGAAAGGCGATGCATCTGCCGCCTCCCGGCTGCTTAGGATCATCTCCATGTGTTTTTTAGCCGTTTCAAGGGGAACAACCGGTTCTGTTTTCCCATCCAGGACCTCGATCAGGTGGCGTGAGAGAAAGTACCCGTCCTCTTCTTCCGGACACTCCTTCAGATAGGTTCGTTCCCGTGCTTTGCCCCGTTCATCCAGATCGTAGAAAACGATTTCCGGGTTATCCCAGGTGCAGTAGCTCAGTTTGATCCCCCCACGTGTTCCGTAAATCCGCGTCTCGTTGCCGACCTCCATATGGGCATGCACTCCCCGTTCCCAGTAATAACTGATCCCGCCGGTCAGCTGCATATGCACCACCATGTGCTCTTCCACATCATAGACCGGGGTCCCCGGATCCACCTCATCCAGTCCCGATTTCAATACTGCATGTAACACCCGGTCCAGCTCAGGCCGGTCGTCCAGGAGTCCCAGGTGAAACGAAAGATCGTAGACTCCCCAGTCAAACAGGGGGCCCCCTCCTGCCCTGGAGCGGTCCAGGAACCACTTAGCCACAGGGTGGAATTCGATCCCCGGACGCTTTTGCCTGGTCACATGCTGGTGATGAATATGATAGACCTCCCCCAGGGCCCCGGAGGAGATCAACTCCTTTAAAAAACCAAAGGAATGGCGCATCTGGTGGAAGCCGT
>CAYRLP010000027.1:2279-3927 GCA_964424935.1 uncultured Bacteroides sp. | reverse complement strand
CTATACTTGGGATTCAGTCTGGAGTGCCTGGCCGAGCAGTCCATGGCGATTAAACCGGGATTTTCTGCCTTCACGCGCATCATTTCCTCCAGTTCCTCCCTGTTCAGGGCCATGGGCTTCTCCAGCAACACATGCTTCCCGGCTTTAAGGGTCTCTATGAACTGTTCCCGGTGCAAGTCCGGAGGCGTGGCAATCAGTACCACTTCCACGGCCGGATCCTTCAGGATGTCCCGGTAATCATGGGTCTTATTGGGGATTCCATAGTCACTCCGGACCTTCTCCAGGTTTTCCGGGTTCCTGGCAGCAATCCAGGTAATATCGGCACGTCCGGTCTGCCTGAGGAAATCCATATGGGCCTTGGCGATCCAGCCCGCTCCGATGACACCTATCTTGTACCGCTTCTGATTGCTCATCTGACAATAAATGTAGGGAAGATTAATCAAAAAAACTCCCTCTAAAATAATTTATACTATATTGAGTGAAAACTAAACTACATGGGCCTTAAGACTAGACTACAGCTATCCACCATGATGTTCCTGCAGTATTTCATCTGGGGAACCTGGTATGTCACCCTCAACACCTACCTGGGACAGACCCTGGGCTTCACAGCCACGCAGATCGGTCTGTGCTACGGGACCTTTGCCATCGCGGCCATGATTTCCCCCTTCTTCGTGGGACTCATTGCCGATAAGTATTTTGCTACGGAAAAAGTGCTGGGATCTATGCACATACTGGGAGCTGTCCTGCTGATTGTGGCCTCCAGGGCTACCACCTTTCAGTTCTTTTACCCCGCCCTGCTGCTCTATACCCTTTCCTATGCTCCGACCATGGCGCTCTCCAACTCCCTCTCCTTTCACCAGATGGAGGACCCTGGAAAGCAGTTCCCGGGTGTGCGGGTGCTGGGCACCATCGGGTGGATCGTGGCCAACAACGTCATTGGCTGGCTGGGTTTTACCCTCACCGTGGAGCAGCTCTATGTAGGGGCCGCCGCCTCCCTGATGCTGGGTCTATACAGTTTCACCCTGCCTCATGTACCCCCCAAGAAGGAGAAAAAAGCCAACCTGAAGGAACTGATCGGTCTGGACGCCCTGGGACTGTTCAAGAACCGGGCCTTCGCCACCCTGATGATCGCCTCGGTGCTGATCTTTATACCGGTCTCCTTCTATTTCGGTTTTACCGCTTCCTTTATGGCTGACATCGGAATCGACACTGACATCATCCCCAACCGGATCAGCATGGGACAGATGGCCGAGATCCTCTTTATCCTGATCCTGCCCTTCTTCATCACCCGGTTCGGGGTGAAACGGGTGCTCTTTATAGGGATCACTGCCTGGCTGGCACGTTTCCTGCTCTTTGCCAACGGAAATGCGGAAAGCGGGGTCTGGATGATCTATACGGGCATCATACTGCACGGGGTCTGCTATGACTTCTTTGTGGTCACCGGACAGATCTTTGTGGATGAAAAAGCACCGGACAACCTGAAGAGTTCGGCGCAGGGACTTATCACCTTCGCCACTTACGGCCTGGGTATGTTTATCGGTACCTGGTTTGCGGGCCGGACCATCGATTCGCTCACGGTAGGCGGAGTGGCTGACTGGGTGAAAATCTGGTATGTACCCACGGTGATCGCCGCCGTGGTACTGGTGAT
>CAYRLP010000027.1:0-2269 GCA_964424935.1 uncultured Bacteroides sp. | reverse complement strand
TTCATCTTCCTGTTCCGGGAAAAGAAGAAGGCCGCAGCCTAGGACGGAAGAGCGCAAAACCAGGTATGGACTAATCCTGCAACTCAATTTTCAGGGTAAATCCGTGTTCATATTCCTGCCCGTTCACTTCGGGCATGAGGATGCCTACGCCTTCATTGAATTCCCATTCCAGTTCCTGGTCCCAACCAAGCAATTCAATACCTGTTATCTGATCGGCAATATCAGCCAGTGCCTTAATCTCAATCCTCCCTTTTGCCGGTGCTACAAGTGAGATTGCATACAGCATATTGTCCTTCCGGGTAAACCAGAAATCTTCATTGGTAAATTTCAGATTGAAACCCTGTTCTTCCCTGTAGGTGGTACTTTTCATATCCATGCGGGTTGGGCCCTCCCTGAATACATGCCATCTTGATGTCCCGTATATAGCCTCACCGTTAAGCTCCATCCACCGTCCTACTTCATGCAGTAGTTCAATACTTTCTTCCGGAATATAACCTTCTCCATCCGGACCAATATTCAACAGGTAATTCCCTCCTTTACTGGCTATTTCAACGATCCAGTACAAAACTTCCTCAATTGATTTCCAATCATTGTCATAGCATTTGTATCCCCAGGTATTGTTTAATGTCCCTGGAGTTTCCCATGTCCGGTATTCCGTTGTAACAGTTGTCGGGATCTGGTTATCGCCGGCTGTCAGATAATCCCCGAAATGATTTCCAACGCGACTGTCTATCAGGCAAAGCGGCTGAATATCAAAAGCCAGTTTATAGAAATCAAAACTCTGCTGCCTGTTCATAAATCGGGGGAAATCGTACCATATTTCGATTAAATCCGGGAACTTCTCCAGTATCTCACGCATCTGGGGCTTCGCCTTTGTCTGGATATATTCCTCATAACTCATCGGTGAAGGATCCCAGAGATTGGCGCCATAATGGTCGGAGTGCCCGGGATTTTTCTTTTTTTCCTGTGCAAAGCCTGCATCACCACCGTCCATCCAGTCGATGGAATGTGAATAGTAGAGGCCCAGACGTATACCGTATTTCTGGCAGGCCTCATACAATTCCGCTATGGGATCGCGCTTAAATTCAGTATAATCATGAATATTAAACGCTGTTACGTCGCTGTCGTACATGGAGAAACCGTCATGGTGCTTGGTCATGGCCACGATATACTTCATACCGGCATCCCTGGCCAGTTTCACCCAGGTTTCCGCATTGAATCCGCCTGGATTAAATTCGCTGCAAACGGCTCTGTACTCATCCCGGGGGATCTGGGCATGATACATGATCCATTCTCCCAGTCCCGGGATCTTCCTTCCTTCCCAGATCCCGCCAAGTTCAGAATATGCACCCCAGTGAATAAACATCCCGAACTTGGCATCATTATATGCTTCATACGCCACATCTTTTGTGGCGTTCATTTCTTTCCACATATCTGCCAGGACATCTGCCTCCTGCGCACAGGAATCAATGGCAGGTACATGGAAAAGCCCGGCAATGATCATCAACCATATGCTAAAGACTACCTTATTCATTCGGTTTTATCTTCTGGATAATCTCTCCTGTTTTCTTATCCTTCAGGATCAGTTTGACGGTGCCGTCGGGGATCTTCTCCTCTTTGATCAGGTAATAATCAGCGTCGTAATCTTTCAGTTTGGGACCTTTGGAGCTTTCCTCGCTACCCCGCCAGATGTCCAGCTCCACAGGTTCCCACTTTCTGGACTTTGCAGACTTATAGCAGGCATCCATGATTGCATTGACCACGTACCCATCGTAGAAGTTCTCCATGGGTGCGGTTCCCTGGTCCATGGCATTGAACATATCGGTGAACATGAAATCGTAGCCCAGGGCGTTGACCTCGTCCCCCACCGGGAAGAGCCAGCCTGTGGCCGATTCGGCTTTCTCAGCCACATATTCGCCTTCGCCCACAGCCGTATACATATCAAATCCGGTGCGCAGGAAATGGTTCAGGAAAATGGTGCCTTCCACTCCCATCACTTCGTCCCGCAGATCCATTCCGCCGCGAAAGGACCAGCTCACCTCGAACTGGCCGATGGCCCCCGAAGCGTATTTCACCAGAGCTATGGCATGGTCCTCTGCTTCGATGGGTTTCACCTGGGTATCGGCCCAGCACATTACTTCCAGAGGCTTTACATCCTTGCCGATGTAATTCCGTGCAATCTCAATGCAGTGGCAGCCCAGGTCGATGATGGCCCCGCCCCCGGACAGCTCCGGGTTCCAGAACCAGTCACTGTGCGGACCCGGATGGG
>CAYRLP010000026.1:5620-12160 GCA_964424935.1 uncultured Bacteroides sp. | reverse complement strand
GGGTACCCCGGCAAACCCGGTGCACCTGTATTTTTTGAGGTCATTGATGACCGCTCCCAGGAACATGAAGTTATTGTTGAAGACCACACTGCCACCCACCTTCAGGTGGGTATGGAGCAGCGACAGCCCATAGCAGTAGTAAAAGGGCAGCACGATTTCGATCACATCATCCCCGGTCAGCTTCAGGTACTGGATGATCGAATCGGTGTTGGCGATAAGATTGCGGTGGGTGATCATCACCCCCTTGGGCTCGCCAGTGGATCCCGAAGTGAATATGATCTGGGCCAGCCTCTCCTCGTCGAAGGAATCCTCGTTGAAGAGGTTCATGGTCAGATCGTTCTTTCCGTTCATGAGATCCGGGACCGAATCATGGACCGTCTCCAGCATGTTCCAACGGGGATCGGCACTCAGGGTAGGTGCCACGAAGCCGATCTTCGACTGGCAGAGATCGACAATGAACCGCAGGTTCGCCTCCTCGACGGACGGATTCAGGGGAACACACACGTTCCCCGATTTCATAATGGCCAGGTAGGCAACCAGGAAAAAGGTGGAGTTGGGGGCCACCAGCAGGATGTTGTTGTGTTCCCCGTAGGTTTCCCTGATAAAGCGTGCCAGCGCCAGGGTATCGCAGTAGAGTTGGGAATAGGTCATCTCCTCCTTGTTTCCAAGCAGGAATTTCTTATACAGAAAGCCCGATTCCTCCAGCAGGTAGTCGTAAACGTTCATGAGTTCTGTAAGGTTCAGGTAAATATGTAGTCGTTAATGGGTGGTGTTCTAAGGTAATCGGTGGTGGCGCTCCGGCGCTCGAAGTTCCGGTAGTTGCGCTCTATCTCCTCCGGGGTCATGCCCATGACGAGTCCCACCTCCTCCGGATCATACTCGTTCTCATAGGCATACCACAGCAAATCCATTACGTCGTGGGGGAACTCGTAGAAGAACTCCTCCTGGGTCTGTTCGGCACTGTAGGTATCCGTGGTGGGGGTCCGGTCGATGATCCCCTGGGGTACCCCCATATGGGCGGCAATTTCATAGACCTGGGTCTTGTACAGGCGTCCGATGGGGAAGAGATCCCCGCCCCCGTCTCCGAATTTCACGAAAAATCCCTGGTCCACCTCATGTTTGTTGGGCGTGCCGACCACCGCGTAATGCATCCGCTCGGCATGGTAGTAGAGGAAGGACATGCGGGAGCGCTGCTTGAAGTTGGATGCGGCGATGATGGTCCGCATCTGCGGGGAAGGAAGCCTCTTTACGATTTCCGATCCATCGGGCCTGACGACGGTCAGATGGAACAGGGGGGGCAGTTTGGATCCTTTACCTTCATGCTTGATCCCGATTTTCATCTTGTCCACGGCCGGATCATATTCCGGAACCACCTCCTTTACTGCCGCATCGCGGCGCTCATAGCAGCCGAATCCGTCCAGGGCCCCTGTGATCACTTCCTTGATCAAATTCACCCTGAATTTCCCGGCCAGCTCACGGGCCAGCTCCTCACTGTCGGGACTGGAATCTTTTTCCGGCATCATGACCCCCAGCACCCTGCCGGGTCCCAGTGCCTTTGCAGTAAGCGCCATAGTCACCGACGAATCGATCCCGCCGCTCAGCCCGATGACCCCCCCGTAGCGGTTGTGGCGGACGGTCACGTCGTGTAGTATCCGGGCGCATAGCTTCTCTATCAGTCCTTCCATGTCCTGGATCTTCAGGATATCACTGCTAAATTTGGGTTTACTCATTGGATCAGTTTTTTAAAGTTTTATCATAGGTCACGGGACAGTTCACCCGCATTTCGGTTTCGCGGTAGGGATTTTCCCCTGCAATAAAGAAATCCATCAGGATCTGCGTGGAGAGGATCCCCGCAACGGCCATATTCTCATTTTCCGTGACGGTCTTTCCATCCGTCATTTTTCCAAGCAGTTTCTCCACCGATACGGGGTTGAAGATCCCGTACTGGTTCAGCATATCGGGGGAAAGCGCTTCATGCAGGTATTCCGGGGCAAGGGATGAGGTCAGGCTGGATGCCACCGGGGCCCGGTAGGCCTGCTTTGGACGGTGCACAACCTGGTCGGGAAGGCGTCCGTCCATCAGTTTCTTCATGAGGTATTTTTCGTTCAGGCCCCGGATCTTCTGGTTCCAAGGCAGGCGGGCACAGAACTCGATCACCCGGTGGTCCAGGAAGGGATAGCGTCCCTCCACGGAATGGGCCATGCCCATGCGGTCGCCCTGCGACGACAGCAGGTATCCAGACATGAACAGCGTGGCTTCCAGCCACTGGGCCCTGCTGAGCAGGTCCAGATCCCCGAACCCTTCGGGCAGCCCTGCCATGAAGGATTCCACGGGATCGGAGCTGATCCCTTCCAGGTAGTCCCTGGAAATGTGCTCCTTAATGTGTCTGGAATTGTTCCACCGGATCATGTGGGAATAGACCGGCGAGGCGGTGTCCTGCAGACCGTACCCGAAGAAAAGCTTCAGCATGGCACTGTTCCGGCCCTGGAACTGGGCCAGGTAAGGATAGAGTTTCTGCAGGAGCAGGGGCCGGATCCTGGACGAGGGTTCCCTGGACCAGAACTCCCGGATAATGGCCTCCTTGAAAATGTTGTAGCCTCCCAGGAACTCATCCGCTCCCTCCCCGGTGATTACCACCTTGATCCCGTTCTGGCGTACCAGTCCAGATAAAAGGAACATGGGCACTGCCCCGGTACGGAGCAGGGGGATCTCGGTATGCCAGAGCACCTGTGCAAAATTGTCCGCAATATCCCTGTTCCGGCAGGTAACGGACCGGTGGGTGGTTTCCAGCTGGGAGGCGACCTGCTGCTGGAAAGCGGTCTCATCAAATTCGGCCGATTCAAAGCCGATGGAGAAGGTGTTCAGCACCCCCGGCTCAATCTGCTTGATCAGCCAGGTGGTGGCGCTGGAGTCGATCCCGCCGCTCAGGTAGGCGGCCACCGGCACATCCGCCCGCAGCCTGAGCCTTACCGAATCGGCGATAATGGACTCAAACTCCTCCATGGATTCCCCGATGGTCGGTATCCGGTCCATGTTCTCTTCACCCTGGAACCGAAGCTCCCAGTAGGGCCGGACCAGGGTTTCATGCTCCCTGACCACCATGTAATGGCCCGGGGGAAGCTCCTTCACCCCTTTGAACAGGGTTCCCGGGGTCGGGATGGTCCAGAAGGTAAAGACCCGGTTCAGGGACTCCGGATCGGGCTCGGCCCCGACCAGCCCCGATTCCATCAGGCATTTGATCTCGGACCCGAACACAAAGTCCGGACCTTCCCGGTAGTAATAGAGGGGACGGATCCCCACCCGGTCGCGTCCCAGGAAAAGCTCCTTTCGGCGGGTATTCCAGATAGCAAATGCAAACTGTCCATTGAGCTTCTCCATGCACTTCTCCCCGAAGTGCTTGTAAAGAAGCAGCAGGACCTCGGTATCGCTTGTGGTTCGGAAGCGGTATCCCAGCTGTGCCAGTTCCTCCCTGAGCTCGATGTAGTTGAAGATCTCCCCGTTAAAGACGATCCAGAATGTTTCTTCCTCATCGCTCATGGGCTGCTGACCCTGTGCCAGGTCGATAATGCTGAGCCGCACACTTCCCAGGCCCACACCTTCCCCAATATATATACCGGATTCATCCGGACCGCGATACTGGATCTGCATCAGCATTTTCCGGATGGCATCGGTTCGGATTTCCGGTGTATGGGGACTGTATATGCCAGAGATACCGCACATGGTTGTCCAGTTTAGGGCTGGCTCAGACTAGACCAGTGCCGGATTCTTCCTTACAATGAAATCAGCAATGGCATCAATGGATTCAAAATTCTCCTCAATCAGGTCGCTGTCTTCTGCAGCGATGTTGAATTTGGTCTCCGGGTAGTCGAGCAGCAGGGCAAAACCCATGGAGTCGAAGATTCCCTCGATAAACAGTTTGGTATCAGACTGGAGGGAGTCGGTCTCTTTGAAAGTATTCTCTTTTACGTACTCAAACAATTCGCTTTTTATGGCATCCATTTTCTCTTTCATTTTAATTTATCTTCCCTTAAGGCAGGTTCGTTCGATACAGTTGAATTCTATCTTATTGATATCTAGCTTTTTATGAATTATCAGGGACGCTGATTTTCACTGTTTCAAAATACGCATAACTTCAGGACGGGTTAAATCGTTTTGACTAAAACGGGAATTGTTTTGAGTAGCAAGGAAATTAACTCCATGTAAAATCACACCGATCCTCGAAGCCCCTATTTCTGAGGGGAAAGAAGAGAAAATAATGGATGAACGGCAAAATTTCCTTGATGAATCTTTCAACCAGGGAAAAAGAGCTTTTTCACCGTCTGTTCATAACTCCGGGCCCTACAACAGCCCCTGGTCCACCATCGCATCGGCCACCTTCAGGAAACCCGCTATGTTTGCCCCTTTCACATAGTCCACATACCCGTCCGGGTTGGTCCCGTACTTCACGCAGTTCTCATGAATGTTGGTCATAATATGGTGCAGGCGGTCGTCCACCTCTTTACGGCTCCAGTTGATCTTCATGGAATTCTGGGCCATTTCCAGCCCGGAAGTCGCCACCCCTCCCGCATTGGCCGCCTTTCCAGGGGCATACAGGATCTGTTTCTCCTGCAGCTTTTCAATGGCCTCCGGGGTACAGGGCATATTGGCGCCCTCACAGACGCAGATGCATCCGTTGGCGATCAGGTGTTCCGCGTCTGCCGCATCCAGTTCATTCTGGGTGGCACAAGGAAGCGCTATATCCACCTTCACCTCCCAGGGACGTTTGCCCTGTACAAACTGGGCACTTTCAAACTCAAGGGCATAGGGAGCCACAATATCCTCGTTGGAGGCACGGAGCTCCAGCATGTAGTTGATCTTATTCCCCGATACACCCTCTTCGTCGTATACATAGCCGTCCGGACCCGAAAGGGTCACTACCTTGCCCCCCAGTTCGGTCACTTTCAGCGCGGCACCCCAGGCCACGTTCCCGAACCCGGAGATGGCCACGCGCTTACCCTTAAAGGTCTCCCCTTTGGTGGCCAGCATTTCCTTGGCAAAATAGACGCAGCCGAAGCCGGTGGCCTCGGGACGGATCAGCGATCCTCCCCAATTGATTCCTTTTCCTGTCAGCACTCCTGTATTCTCCCTGGCCAGTTTCCGGTACATGCCATAAAGGTATCCGATCTCACGGCCCCCCACCCCGATATCCCCGGCAGGTACGTCGGTATCGGGACCAATGTTTTCCCACAGCTCCATCATAAAAGCCTGGCAGAAGCGCATGATCTCCGCATTGGATTTCCCCTTGGGATCGAAATCCGAACCGCCCTTGGCTCCCCCCATGGGAAGGGAGGTCAGGCTGTTCTTGAAGATCTGTTCAAATCCCAAGAACTTGAGGATGCTCAGGTTTACGCTCGGGTGAAAACGTAGTCCGCCTTTGTAGGGACCGATGGCATTGTTAAACTGGATCCGGTAGCCCATGTTGACATGGACGGTTCCCTGGTCATCGGCCCACGGTACCTTGAATATGATGACACGGTCGGGCTCTACGATCCGGTCCACCACGTTGGCCGACCGGAAATGGGGATTCTCATTGTATACTTCCTCAATGGATTCAAGGACCTCGCGAACGGCCTGGTGGTACTCCAATTCTCCGGGATGCTTCTTAACCAGGTCACTCATGACGGTATCTACGTTCATAACTGCAGGTTTAGTTAAATGTATTAATCAACATCTAAGGGATGCTTTTTTTACGGAGCATCCCTCTGAAATGTTTTCGTAAAATTGGAGTTAATGAACCGGATAAACAACACCGGAACGTATGATTAACAGCAGGTTTGGGGGGTGATAAAAGTCATGCCCATACCCCCTGAAACGGGTATGGGCATGATGCGGAGTAATCTTCTTTGTTGGGCTTTCTTATCTATGCTACGGCCTCGTCGTAAAGGGCTCCCGCAAACTTCCAGTCGATGATGTTCCAGTAGGCATCGATATAACTCTTGCGCATGTTCTGGTACTTCAGGTAATAGGCATGCTCCCAGACGTCGATGTTCAGGATCGGTGTGCCTTTAACCGGTGAAAGATCCATCAGCGGATTGTCCTGGTTGGGCAGGGAGGCCACCTGAAGCTTCCCGTCCTCATTGAGCAGCAGCCAGGCCCAGCCCGAACCAAAATGGCTGCCTGCAGTGGCCGAGAAAAGTTCCTTGAACTGTGCAAAGGAACCGAAGTCGACTGCAATGGCTTCCGCCAGTTTTCCTGTGGGTTCGCCTCCTCCGTCGGGGGACATAAACTTCCAGTAGAGGTTGTGGTTAAAGTAGCCTCCACCATTGTTCCGGACACTGGCGCCCAGGGTTGAGACGGTCTTGAACAGACTGTAAATGTCCGTGGAGTGGAAATCCGCCTGCTCCAGGGCTGTATTGAACTTGCTGGTGTAGCCGGCATGGTGCTTTGTGTAGTGAAGTTCCATGGTCATGGCATCCACATAGGGTTCCAGGGCATCAAAGGCATAGCCCAGATCGGGCTGAAGGAAGGTCCCGTCCTCTCCCTGGGAAACGAGTGAAGCCG
>CAYRLP010000026.1:3469-5610 GCA_964424935.1 uncultured Bacteroides sp. | reverse complement strand
CCGATGTTTTAAGGAATTCACGTTTTTTCATGGCTAAGGTTTTTTCTGTTATGTTGATCAATAGGGTTTCTGGATCTTATCCTACTTAACATATCAGAAACAGAATTGTTTATAGATTTATTGCACGGATCTGCCGGGGATGGGTTTACGCTGGTGAGCCGTTCGGTTTCAGAATGGCACCGCGGTGGGTGCGGCCGTCGATGAGGATCTGCAGGGGCTGCTCGAAGCGCACGTGCCGCACATAGGTATCTTCGAAGACCGCTTTCATCCCGTCCAGGTAGGCGGTATCGTAACTGCCGTCCCCCAGGAAGGGATTAAGGGTCATGTAGCCCACCTGGAAGGAGGTCAGGTTCTGGAAGAAGTGGGTCCCCTGGGAGGGATCGATGCGGTAGTCCTTCAGTCCCGACTCCACGATGATACGGGCCGCGGAGATCTGGGACCACTTCACGGGGATACCCAGCCAGGGATCGGAAGAGCCCCAGCGTCCCGGCCCTACCAGCACATAGCCGTGCCCGTTCTCACGGAACCCTTTGTTCAACTGCTCTATAATGTCAGCGATCTCCTTGCTTGCCGCCGCCTGGAAGGCATCGGGTTTCAGGTAGACCAGGTCGCTGATCCCCGTGAACTCACCGTTTCCGAGGGCCGTCTCGGACCAAAGGATGGTCTCCTCGGGCCGGATGGCATCCATATCAATACGGATTGACAGGTCGTGCTCCACGATGGGCCGTATCTGCAGGAAATTAAAGACATAGGGATCTCCCTTGGGAACATCCATGTCCACCGCAAACTCAATCTCGATGGGCAGGTTCATCTCCTTTTCCCCGATCTCCAGCAAGTCTTTCACAATATCGGCCAGGGGAAAGGTGTCGTGCTGCAGTATCCCGGCAAAGGTGATGATCTTCTTCCCCTCGTAGTTCAGCCCGTCGCGCACCACATCCGACTGGTAGTCATATACCGAGGCCACATGCTTGAATGCCGGGTCTTTCAACGCATCATCAAGCTTGTGCCTGATCAGGTTTACCGCATCGTCGGTGGAGACATGGTAGCTGGATTCCTTCAGATTGAGGGCATAATACTCCTTCTGGGTATCACGCAGCATGAGCTTGCTGGAGGAAAGCTGCAGGATCTTCTTGGGATAGGCGGGTGAAAAGCGGAGGCTGATTCCACCGTCCATAATGTATTTGCCCAGTCCGTAAGCCACCTTTGCGATCCCGTCCCTGGGTTTTTCGGGGGCAATGGGATAGAAATTGATAGAGCGGGCCACCCCTGAAATAGTGGGGTAGTAGCAGCTGCCGTACATGGTCCCGCATACCTCCTGGAGCACGATGCCCATCTTCTCCTCGTCGATCACATTGGAGGTGGCTTCAATATAGGCCTTGCTCTCCTTGAAAAAGACCGAGGCATAGACCGATTTGATGGCGCTGGTCAGCAGCTCCATGGTGGTGGCCGGATCCTGCTTGTTCACCGGGATCATGTAGGTGGAATAAATGCCAGCAAATGGCTGGTAATGAGAGTCCTCCAGCTTACTTGATGAACGCACTGCCAGCGGTACCTCGGTCACCGATATCACCGTGTAGAGGTCCTGGTGCAGCCAGCCCGGAAGCCCGGCCGCCACGAAGTGTTCCAGGATTTCCTCGTCGGACCGGTCGGAGATCCCGATCCGGTAGAGATCGTTGGTTTCCATAAACTCATCGAACACATCGGTGCTGAGTACCACCGTTCTGGGAACGGTTATGAGCACGTTGGGATACTTGTGGTAAAGGTCGTACTTGGTGATCACCGAGTTGATAAAGGCGAGTCCGCGCGCCTTCCCGCCGATGGATTCCTGGCCGATCCGGGAAAAAGTACGGTAGGAATCGTGACTGTTCTTGTCAAACTGGGCAATGATCCCCCGCCCCTTGCTGATTCGGTAGCTGGAGATCGCCTCATGCAGGTAGCCCCGGATATCTTCCGGTTTGGGAAAATCATCCTGACTCACATATTTGAAGAGCTGGGCCACCGGGAAGATGGCCCTTGCATTCAGCCATTTGGAAAAATCATTATGGCTGGCATGGAAAAGGAGCACATTGTCGGGAACGGTCCGGATCATCTTCTGAAGGGACTGCAGGTCCACCGCCCGTCCCACCTCCTGCAGGGTATCC
>CAYRLP010000026.1:0-3459 GCA_964424935.1 uncultured Bacteroides sp. | reverse complement strand
AAAGGGTCCGAAGGCAAAATTCTGGATAATGAAATTCCGCAGCTCCAGGGAAAGGGATTTGGAGTACTTGTGCAGGAATCCCACATTCATCTCTTCGGCGAGCCTGGCGTTGGTCAGATCCGAGGATTGCAGGAGCGCCGGAAGGTGGGGGTCCTCCTCCCGCATCCGTTTGACCAGGTCGATGCCCAGCTTCCGTTCCGTGTCCCTAACATCGCCCTTTTTAAAGCTGACATCACTAATCACTCCCAGCATGTTCTCCTTGTAGGTCTCATAGAGGGTCATGGCCTCGTCGTAGGTTTTGGCCAGCAGTATCTTCGGCCGTCCCCGCATACGCAGCATCTTCTGGTGCTCATTGAGGGCCTCACTCACAAAGTTGCGTGTCTGCTGCATCACGATCTTATAGAGCTCGGGCAGGTAGGTGGAAGTATAACGGATCGAGTCCTCCACCAGAATGATGCACTGTACACCCACCTGCTCAATATCGTGGGGTGCATTCATCTTATCCTCGATCAGTTTGATGATGGCCAGCAGCAGATCGGCGTTCCCCAGCCAGCAGAAGACATAATCGATGGCCGAAAGGTCCTCGTTCTGCAGGCGCATGCTCACCTCCCGGTTGAAGTGGGTCAGCACCACGATGGGTACCCGCTTGTACTTCTTCCGGATCCGTTTAGACAGGGAGAAGGCATCCACGTCCTCTCCCAGGTTCAGCATCTCGATCACCAGGTTAATGTCCTCCTCCTCCATAATCCGGAAGGCATCCGCGGCACTGGTGGCTTTTACAAAGAACGGGGGATAGCGAAGGTTCAGGGAGACATATTCGTTAAAGATCTGTTCATCGATCCGGCCATCCTCCTCCAGCATGAAGAAGTCATAGTTGGAGCTTACAATAAGGACCTTTCGGATGCGCTTCTGCATCAGCAAGTTGAAAGCCGTCAGGCTGAAGTCGATGGTGGGGTGGTTATTACCGCGACGCTCCGTTTTTAACTCTGCAGTCATGCCTCAGGATGATTGAAATTCTTTTTTTCCCGTCCATCATGATGCAGACAGGATTCTTGAAACGGATGTGTTTTACAAACTCGGTCTCCTCGATCAACTTCTGCTTTTCCAGATCGTCCCACCTGATAAAGGAGGTGGATGAATCATGCTGGATGCTGAAGTAGCCCACATTCATGGAGGTCACATTGTGGAAGAAATGGGAACCCAGGGAGGCATCCAGCGGAAACTCCTCCAGGCTGGTTTCCACAATCACCCTGGCATTGGAGATCTGCGACCAGTTGACCGGGATCCCGATGTAGGGATCACGGGTGCCCCACCGTCCGGGACCGATCAGGATGTATTTCCGGCCATCCTTCACCAGCTTCTGGTTGAGCTTATCGATCTGAGCGGCCATATCGCGGGTCTTCATCTTGTTGAAGCGGGAAGGATCCACATACACCAGGTCACGGATATCATCCACCTTCCCGTTGCCCATGCTTCGCTCGGCATAGATGATCATATCTTTGGGATCGATACCCCCCGTATCGAAGGTGTATTCCCCGCCTGTCCCCATCATCGGCTTGATCTGGAGGATGAAAAAGGAGGGTTTCCCGTTATCCGCTTTGTCCATGTCCACCGCATACTCCAGCTCCACCGGGGAACCCAGCGCCTCTTTTCCCACATCCAGGATCAGTTCCAGCACCCGTGCCAGGGGCACATACCCGTATTTCAGGATGTTGGCAAAATTGAGGATCCGGGGACCCGTGGTTGAAAGCCCGGGTTCGATGCGCTCATTCTGAGGATCATAGACCGAGGCCAGATGCTTCAGGACCCCGTGGGATTCTGCATCCGAGATGGGGAGCCGGTTTAGATTGGCCTCCGAGCCCTTCTTACAGAAATCCACCTCCGAACTGATCATGTCCAGGGCCAGAAACTCCACCTGAGAATCGCGCAGCTGACTCTGCATGGAACTCATTTCCAGGGTGGGGTATTTGGGGGAGAACCGGTAGGCCCGCTCCCCGTTCACCACATAGTGTCCGAGCCCCAGCCCTGCAATGGCAAAACCATCCTCCGGTTCCATGTGAGCCACCGGGTAGTAGTTGTGTGACTGGGCCGTCCCGCTAATATGGGGGTAGAAATGGTCCTTGTGGTAGGTCCCCACCACATCCTGGATCACCACCGCCATCTTCTCATCCTCCAGGGAAAAGTTGATGGCTTCGAAATACCTTCTCGACTGAGGGGAATAGATGGAAGAATAGACCAGCTTCACCGTATCTTTCAGCTGTTTGAAGCGCACATTGAAATCGGGATGGTTGTTGGGAATCAGGTAGGTTTCGAAGATCCCTGAAAAGGGCTGCATGGTGGAATCCTCCAGGAGGCTGGAAGAGCGTATGGCCAGCGGGCGGTTCACAGTTTTAAGCAGCTCCTTGAGCCTCTTCTCCAGGTTGTAGGACAGGTCCCCGTCCAGGAATTTCTGGCGGATTACCTCATAATCGGTCTCCCTGCGGATGACCTCCAGCAACTGGTTCCGTTCCATAAAAATATCGAACTCGTCGGTACCGATAATGTCCGTCCGCGGCGTCCGGATATTCATCTCCGGGATGATCTCTGAGAAGTTCAGGTTGTAAATCAGGGTATTGATAAACGCACAGCCCCTGCCCTTTCCTCCCAGGCCGCCGCTTCCCATGCTTACGATGTTGGATTCATCCAGCAGGGCCGATTCCTCGAAATTGACGATCTTTCCCGTATTGGACTCGTTCCTGTACTTCTTGATCACGTACTGCAGGTAGTTCCGGAAATCGGCCGGAGTCTTGAAATCAGTCACCTTGACCGGGTGAATCATTTTGGCGATCTTGATCTCGCCCCTGGCCATCAGCCAGAGTGAGAAATGGTTCCGTTTCCCGTGGTAGACCAGGGACTCGGCCGGGATGGTGCTGATATGATTCTCAAACTCCTTGAGCGACTGCGCCTCGGCGATCTTCTTCCCCCCTGCATCGCGGTACACAAAGCTCCCGAATCCCAGCTGGTGCATGATGAAATTGCGGATATCCTGCAGCAGGGTCTCACTCTGTTTGTTTATGAATGTGCACTTCAGTTCGAAGGCCCGGTTGGAGCTCCGGATATCGGATGACTGGATCACCGTAGGCAGCCCCTTGATCATATCACGGACCTGGGCCACCAGGCTGTATCCCGCATTGTCGTCCATCACATCCCCCTTGGTAAATTTCACATCGGTGATCAGGCATAGCAGGGAATCCTGGTATTTCTTCACTGTATCAATGGCCTCCTCGTAGGTGGTGGCCAGCAGGATCTTGGGACGCGCCCTGAGGCGGAGCACCTTGAACAGCTCATCGGTGCTCACGTCGTCGATGATCCGCTTGGTCTGCTCGAGCACCGTATTATATAGCAGCGGCAGATAGCGGGAGTAGTAAATCTCCGAATCCTCCACCAGGAGTATGGTCTTGACCAGACCCAGCTGGGTAT
>CAYRLP010000025.1:7775-12231 GCA_964424935.1 uncultured Bacteroides sp. | reverse complement strand
TTAACAAGGATTCTGTCAGACTGTGTATTCATCTGATTTGTCCCGGTCCCGTTCATTCGAACATCGTAAAGGAAGCGCCCTGGTTGCTTCGGATGACTCTGAAGGGGATCTTCCGCCTGGTATTCAAATCACCTGCCAAAGCGGCCAGGCCCGTTGTATATATGGCCCTTTCCGAAGATTATGAGGGAAAGACCAACGAATACCTGCATATGTTCAATCCCAAAAGAATGGACCCCAAGGTGTACGAGGATGCTGAAGGTACCAGACTTTGGACAGCCTCCATGGATCTTCTTCAATCCATAGATGCCGAATCCGCCGCTTATCTGTAAGCAGGGATCGCCCACCCCGAAACGACGGGAAGAAAAGCATGCGGGATGGCAACATTTCACCCTGAATTTGCGTATGTTCCACAGATGCCAACGAGAAGCCTTTTTCTGCTTTTTTTGATCCTGCTCCTGGCTGTTCCTGAGGCCAGAACGCAGGAGCTTGACAGCCTGATGGCCCTGCGTGATTCCACGATGATCACCGAGGAACAGATTGATTTGCAGTTGCAGATTGCATACATCCTCAGTGATTCAGACATCAGCATAGCGCTGGACTGTGCCAACCAGGCCCTCCGGGATGCGGAAGTGCTGGGTTCGGTGAGGTGGATCGCGGAATCAAAACTGGCCATCGGCAGATTCTATGACTATCTGGGGGTGAACGAAGAGGCTGCGGACCACCTGATGGAAGCATTTTCCAGTTTCGTTGAGCTCAAGGACTCTGTGAAACAGGCCAGCACGCTCATGCATATAGGCAATACCTACTTTTATCTCGATCAGTTCGGACCTGCTCTGAAGTATTATTCCCTGGTTTCGGAATACGGAAGGGCCCTGAATGATACTTCATTGATCATCAGCGGCCTGAATGCCACCGCGGCAGTCTACGGAAATACCTCCAGGCTGGATTCTGCCCTGATCCTTTTTAAAGAGGCTCTTGCTCTTGCCCGCCAGTACGGGAGCCTGCAGCAGGAAATCCTTGCCTACTATAACATGGGGGACGTGCACCTTTATTCCGGAAGACGGACACAGGCACTGGAGGTGTTCCATGACCTGGAGAAATATTACGACCTGCAGAAGAACAGCCCCAAGTATCTGGCAAGCCTTTACAATTCCATGACCAAAGCCTACCTGGAGAAGCAAGACCTTGAAATGGCTCTTACCTACTCCGGAAAAACCCTGGAGGCCCTGGAGAAAAACATGCGCCTGACCGAGTACCGGGAGTACTATCTGCATCTATTCCAGATCGACTCCATGGAGCATCATCCAGATCAGGCTCTGGCCCATTACATCCGGTATAAAGAATTGAACGACAGTCTGAACAATGCCGATTTCAAGGAACGGTTGGCTAACCTGGAGATATATTTTGAACTGCAGTCCAAGGAGAGCCAAATAGAACGTTTGACCCTTGACAACAATTTCAAGGATCTGAAAATCCGACAAAAGCGCCTCACAAATTATGGTTATATAGCTCTTTCCCTGTTGATGCTGACCATTGTATTTCTGGTGATCCGCTCCTACAAAAAAATCAAGGAGAAAAACATGTTGCTGGAACAACAGGATCAGGATCTTAAAGCGGCACAACAACGCCTGGTTCAGTCCGAAAAAATGGCATCCATGGGTACCCTTACCGCCGGGGTCGCCCATGAAATCAACAATCCCCTGAATTTTATCTCCGGGGGACTCAACATCCTGGAAGAGGTACAGGCCAAACTCGACTGGACAGACCAGAAGAAGGAACAGGAACGCTGTCAGATGGCCTTGAAGATGGCCTTTGACGGTCTGGACCGATCCGTTGGAATCGTTCAGGCACTGATGACCTTTTCCCACCGTGGAGGATCCAGGAAGGTTCAGACCGATCTGCACGAGATCATCGACAATACCCTGAAGTTCCTGAACTCCAAGATCTCCGATGATGTTCGTATCATCAAAGATTATAAACTAAGCAGGAAGGTCCCCGTGTTTCCTGAAAAAATGCACCAGGTGGTCATGAATATTATAGATAACGCCCTTCATGCGGTGAATTCTGTGCCAAAAGGTCCTAAAACCATTACCATTTCAACCGTCCTCCGGGGTAACAACGTTCTTCTGTCCTTTGCCAACACGGGCCCTTTCATCGCCAAGGAACACCTGGACCAGTTGTTTGATCCCTTCTTTACCACCAAGGATCCCGGTCATGGAAGCGGTCTGGGACTCTCCATCTGCTATACCCTTGTTTCCGAGCACGGAGGGGAAATAGAGGCCCGGAATACCCGGGACGGAGTCATTTTCGTTGTAACCCTCCCCGTCGTATAGAGGATCTGTCATACTGGAAATCCAGGTCTTTCAGGATGCCGGAATGAAGGTCAAACACCCAGCCATGCACTGAAGGGGTTCCGTACCGGCGGATTGATTCACGCACCACTTCAATTCCCAGCAGGTTCCGGCACTGTGACTCCACATTGAGTTCAACCAGCCTGCGCAACCGTTCGTCCACATCATTCAGCTGCTCCAGTTCCCTGCGATGCTGTGTGGCCACCTCCCTGATCCTGTTGAACCAGGGTTCCAGGGGACCCTTTTTCTGCTGCTCCATGGCCCCCAGCACACCGCCGCAGAGGTAATGTCCGCATACCACAATGTGCTTTACCTTCAGCTGATCCACAGCGAAATAGACCGCACCTGTTGTATTTGGATCCGAAGGTACCACCAGGTTGGCCACATTCCGGTGCACAAACACCTCTCCCGGTTTCGCCCCCATCATAATTTCTGCAGGAACCCGGCTGTCGCTGCATCCGATGTACAGATAATCGGGTTGCTGATCCTCGGAAAGCTTCGCAAAGAAATCAGGATCACCGGCCCTGTTCTCGGTCACCCATTTCCGGTTGTTCTCAAAAACCTTTTTGTAGCTTAAACTCATTGCTCCATTTCTTTTATTTTCTGAATCTCTGCTTTGGCTACGAGCATATCCATCAGAAAATCCTCATTGGTGTGCAGTCGGGCCACAACCGCATCTCCCATCATGCGTCCGGCAACCACATCGCTATGCCAGTGGACATTACATACGTTTCTGCTGATCCCGAACTCCCGCCCCCGCACCATGATTATATCCGCCTGTTCAGGAAACAGTTCCGCAAGGATCAGTGCCCAGGTCCACCCTATGGCTGTATGTCCGGATGGATAGGATCCATCCTCCCTCAGATTTTCTTCTGTTTCGGGAGTACACGTGGGGCCCCCGTTGATCATAAAAGGACGCGGACGTTTGTAGAAGTTTTTAGCCTGATAGGTGGAGAGCGCGGCATCTGTCAGGCTTCTTCGTAAGATCATGTAAACCATTGGTGTGGTCTCCTCTGTAATGTCAGTGTCCAGTACCCTGTTAAAGGCCTCCGTGGCTTCCGGAAAATGTAATTCTGCATCCTGGCTTGCCAGTTCCTTCCGACCTTCATTCTTCATGTCCAGATATTCCCTGGCTAATTCCAGGTCCAGGGACCATTCGGCAGACCCTTCAGCAGGTGGCTGTGGCAGGATGATCATGCTATTGGGTAATTGATCCCTGGAAAGGTACCCTTCCAGGATTCCGAACTGAAGCTCTTCTAACTCCTTGGTCAGCGAAGAATGGGCTTTAGCCCTGTGGATGGACATGGTACTGCAGCCCGACATCAGGGCAAGAGCAATGATCATTGAGATGATGATGAACCGACCCGATAGTTTCAATGTTTTCATCTTATTATAGCTTATGTTTTATCCGCTCAGACAGATTGCCGTCCTAACACTTAGAAAATTGGTTCCAATATAAAGAATTTTACCCGGGGAAACGGTGGATGAGGGCAGGTCACTGCGCCCTGAAATCCAAAAAAAAGACGTAACTATGTTTTGTGATAACCCGGGTAAGTCCAAAGAAAACCGTTCGCACCAGAATGGAGATCCTCCTCCTAAAAATCAAAGGAGGCTGGTACTGCCTGTTTCATCTGCGAGAACTGTTCAGGATAACAACACTGAGAAAGGCCTATGAAGGGATCCAGCTTAAACCGATTGAAATTATAAAAATCAGGCGAGCCATTTCCGAATTCCGCTCATGCAGGATGCTCGTATTCGGACTTGGCCATGATTCCCCCTTCTGGTGCAGGGTCAACAACAGTGGACGGACGGTTTTCCTGGAGGATCTTGAACCCTGGTACAGGCAGATCTGTTCGAAGTATCCGGACATAGAGGCCTATATGGTCTCCTACCCCCATAACATCACCCAGTGGGAGGAGCTGATGAATCGTCCGGAACGTCTGGTCATGGACCTGCCTCCCCAGGTTTCCCGTGCTTCATGGGATGTGATCCTGGTGGACGGACCTAGAGCACAAAAATATGCTGCTGAAACCCCGGGAAGGATGTCCAGTATTTATGAAGCTTCCAGGCTGGTGGGAAAAAATGGCTATGTCTTTGTTCACGAT
>CAYRLP010000025.1:1766-7765 GCA_964424935.1 uncultured Bacteroides sp. | reverse complement strand
GTGGAGAATGCCTATGCATGGCGCTACCTGGGCAGGCAGCATTTCCAGGAAAAAGTTCGTGGCCGTGCACTGTTGCTGATATTCCGTTTCTAGGGAGCGAACCTAACGCTCCATCAGGAATTTAGCGCTCGCTTCAAATGTATCAGGAGCCATTTCCACGAAATAATTCTTAACTCCTGTCTTTTTAGCAGCCTTGAAGAGGTCCTCCCAATCGACAACCCCCTGACCGATCGGCACCTGTTCTTCCAGGTCCGTTGAATAATCAGCCAGATGGGCCGAGATGAACCGCCCGGGATATTTCCTGAAGAAATCCTGAGCTTTGAAACCTTCGTTTATGACGGCCACCTGGAACTGCATCTTCACCAGATCCGGATCAAGTTCTTCCATCAGCACATCATAAATCAGTTGCCCGTCGATTTCCTGGACCTCAAAATTATGATTGTGATACCCCATCTGGATACCGGCCGCTTTGGTCTTTTCTGCAATTACATTGAGGTCCTGGGCCGCTTTGCGCCAATCGTCCAGGGTGGCATTCCTCAGGTTAATGGCTGGCATGGACTGTACCATCTGCTTCATGCCTATCTGTGATGCCCATTCAATACGGTTATCCAGTGAGTCCTTTAGTTCTCCCGAAGTAAAATGAGAGCTTATACACTTCAATCCGGCATCCTCAATAATTTCCTTCATTTCCGTACCTGACATCTCGTTCAGCGACTTGAAGCCGTAACCCAGTGGAGAGCACATTTCCACCTGGGTGTACCCCATGTCTGCCATCTTCTTCAGTGTACCGGCAAAATCGTTGAGCAGATCATTGCGTATGGTCCAGATCTGAAAACCAAATGCTTTCGGTTTTGCTGATGAACTGCAGGATTGCATCACAATTGGAAATGAGGAAAAAAGTGCAGTGGAAGCTATAGCCGCACCGCTGGTTCTGATAAATTGTCTTCTGGTGGTTTTCATGGGATTAGGGATTGGTCCTTACTGGAAAACAAGATAAGAAAAATAGGTACCCAGTTCCCCGGGGATCCCTGAAAAAATGGTTGCTGCCAGGATCAGCGCTTCTCCCGGAGGGTAAGGTTCATGTCGTACCCGTTTACAAAAAAAGCAGGCATCCCTTCCGATGCAACTCCCCGGATAGCCTCCATTTCCAGGTTGGAACCCTCCTGTATCTTCTTGTTCACCTTCATCGACTCCTCCGGAAGGTCAAAATGTGCATACCTGACGTTCGCCTGGAACCGGTAGCTGAGGTATTCATCCAGGGTGATCTCTGCGTCAATGTATTTACCGTTCAGCTGCATTTCTTTAAGAGATCCGGTCCCGGAAACAGAGATCTTGTCCGAATACCCCTCTTTCAGTATAAGTGAACTTTCCAGGTATCCGATCTTGAATTCCCCGTATTTTGTTATGTCAATGTCCAGGGTGGACATGTTCTCAATCTCATAACTGTCGTTATACCCGGTGAGGACATGGAGTCCGTTCAGGGTACCTATCCTGTACTTTCCGTATTTTGAGCTGAGGGAAAGATCACCGGCCTTCTGAACCGTCATGGTGCTGTTGTAGCAGTCCAGGTCCAGGTCCCCTGTTCGTACCGCATTCAGATCGGAATACTTGTCCACAAACCGGATATCGCCAGTCTGTTCAAAGGAGTACTTATCGTTGTAGGCCCGGATATCTGCTTTGCCTGCGTCTTTTAACCGGACGGTGGAGTATTTGGACTGAATCTGCAGATCCCCGGCATTTCCGGCCTCCAGGTCCGTATTGTACAGGTCCGCCTGTACATCCTTCAGATCCTTCAGTTCCAGGGTACTGTATTTGGCCTTAAGATCCAGCCGGTTACCGACTCCTCCCCCGTAGAATCTGTCGTTATAAAGATCCAGGGTAAGCGGTCCGTCCAGGTCCCCGGCTTCAATCTCCGAATATTTGGACTGAAGTGCAAGCCGGCAATCCCTCGGAATCCACATCTCCCCCTCCATCCTGAATTCACTGTAACGGATCGTTCCTTCCTTTTTCAGATCCATGGTTTTTCTTCCTCGGACCGACTTTCTGCTTGTCCAGAAGCGGTTGTCAAACCGA
Source organism: uncultured Bacteroides sp. (assembly GCA_964424935.1). Classification (GTDB taxonomy): domain Bacteria; phylum Bacteroidota; class Bacteroidia; order Bacteroidales. Next base: position 5,692 of record CAYRLP010000025.1, on the reverse strand, counting down.
ATCCCTCCCATCGATTCAGAGAATTCCATATGCTCAATGGAATTCTCAAGCTTTCCGGCATCCTCTTCGGACTTCAGGGTTGCGATAACGGACAGGATGTATTCAATCTCAGGCTTATCCCAGGTGTGAATCGTCAGGTTGCAGTCATAATTGGTAAAAGAGAATTGTACCTGACCGGGAACAGCCCGGTTCCAGTGGAAATCTTTCTTTATGGTTTTGTCCTGCCCGTAGCCGCTGAGCCCGGTTATTGTTATAAGGACCAGGGTCAGCACATTAAAGAAATAGATGCTCTTCTGCTTCATAATTCTGGATTTTTTGGGTTTCAAGAATGATTAATTCAAGCAGGTATATCTTTTTTTCATAAGTATCAAAGATCGTTTGAATCACCTGCTCATTTGGACCAAGCTCCCGCAGATCCTTCATGGACTGTTCATAGATGGTATCCAGCCGCTGGATCTCCCCCAGCAACTCGTTTATGATAGCCTGGTCCGGAAGGTGCCGGGTCCCGGCTTCCTGCTGCTTGATCCCGACCAGGACCCTGTATTCCTTCTCCTTTGCTGCCAGATCAGGGTCCACGTCAGCCAGGCTGAAAGACCTGTGGGGATGCACGCCCATGAGATCAACAACCATATATCCCACGCTTACCAGCAAGATTAGCGCAGCGGCCACGTTCCGTATGCGGATCAGCAACGTTCTCTTACTGCTTCGCTTCCGGGATGTCAGCAGATCATGCCTTATCCCTTCCCAGATAACCGGATCGTCTGGCGTTTCAACGTCCAGTGTATCCCGCTGTTCTTTCAGATATTTCTCCAGATCCCCTGACATCAATGTTACCTTTAAGTTTTTTTTGCAGCAGGGCGAGGCACCTGCAGTACTGGGTTTTGCTGGTGGAAACAGATATCCCCAAAGCTTCTGCAATCTCCTTATGCGAATACCCTTCCAGGGCACGCAGAACCAGGACTGCCCGGCCTTTGTCGGGAAGCTCCCTGATCGCGTGGTGCACCACTGCCGGGTCCACCTCCGGCATCCCTTCCTCCTGTTCTTCTACCTCCCCGTAATACCTTTCATCCAACTCCTCGAAGATGATTTTCCGTTTTCGCTGCAGCGAAATGCAATTGTTGATTACGATCCGTTTCAACCAGCTTCCGAACAGGTCCCTGTCCTGCAGGTCCCCCAGCCTTTCAAAGGCCTTCACAAATGATTCCTGCAGGATGTCTTCCGCATCCATTTTATTATTCATGAACCGGATGGCTATATTATACATGGCCTTGGAATACATTCTATAAAGCTGGTACTGAGCTTTCATGTCACCCAGAAGGCATCGTTCAATAAGCTTCCTGCTGATATGGATGGTTCCTTCCATCAAAACTCAAGCTAAAGACGCAACATTCTGAAAAAGGTTGGAAAGCTTTCCCGGCCGGAAGTCCCGGCGATCACCCTGGCTTTCAGATCCGGACACCGACAATGCAGATATCATCAATCTGTTCGATGTTTCCCCGCCACTCCTCAAAGGTCTCTTCCAGGATCTGTTTTTGCTTATCCATGGGTTCCGTATGAATCGAAAGGAGCAGTTCCTTGAACTTCCGGCTCTTGAATTTTTTCCGTTTTTCCCCACCGTACTGATCCATATATCCGTCTGAGAATACATATACCGTATCCTTCTCCTTCAGTTCCACGACCTGGTTCCTGAATCCGGTCTCCTCCCAGTGGATCCCAATAGGCTGTCGGTCCCCCTTCAGTTCAAAGAGCAGAGACCCGTTGCCGGGGAACCCTTTTTCCGGTCCGGGTTCCTTTCCTGTCAGCTCTTTCTGGTCGCGGATCAGGTAAAGGGGGTTGTATGCTCCGGCGAATTGGAGCTCTTTCGTCTCCCTGTTGATAACTGCCATGGCCATATCCATTCCGTCCTTCTGATCTGTGATGTGTCCCTCCTGAACCAGCATGGCCTTGACCTTGCTTCGGAGCTGTTCCATGATCTCGGCCGGCTGATTCTGCCTTCCCTCCACAAACAGCTCATTGAGCAGGGTGATGCCCAGCATACTCATAAACGCACCCGGTACCCCGTGTCCCGTGCAGTCGGCCACCACAATGACCAGGGAGGAATCGACCTCCTTGATCCAGTAAAAATCACCGCTTACTATATCCCTGGGTTTGTAGAGCACAAAATAATCCGGAATGATCTGGTCGAGAAAGGACCGGTGAGGAAGGATGGCCGACTGGATCCGTTGCGCATACCCGATGCTGTCGGTAATCTCCTTCTTCTGGGTAAATAAAAGGTCCCTCTGGGCCTCAATCTCATCGCGCTGTGACTCGATCTCCTCTTTCTGCTCACTGATCTCTCTGGTTCGTTCCTGCACTTTCTGTTCCAGTTCGCGGTTAACCTTATCTTTCAGCTTCTCATTTTCCTTCAGCTGATCAATGATCCGGAGCTGGGCCCGCTTTTTCTCCTCTTCGTCCTGTCTCATCTTCCTTGCCAGGCCTATGGCGAAAATAATGATCTGTAAAACGGCCGCCACATAAATTCCCGATACCTTGAAGATCCGGAGCAGGATCGATTCATTCAAGTTAAGTGCGGAAATAGAGTAGATCGAGGCAAAGATGGTTAGGAAGGCCAGTGGAATTAATACCACATTGGCCACCAGAAAGTACCATGCGGGCTTAAAACCGGACCGGATCCTCAATATGGCCGGGATGAGCAGCAGGAACAGCGGAAAAAATCCTACCGCAAAAAGCCAAATAACCACAACCAGATTCTCAAACGGCTCCCCTATTTCAAGTCCCAGGAGGGATCCCAGGAGCATGACCAGAATCCGAATCCCGATCAGTCCCAGCAGCACGATCACACTCCAGTACCAACCACGCAGTTTCTGTTTTAGATCCAGGTAAACGTTCCCGAACAGCAGAAAGCAAATAGTTGCCAGAGAGAGACTGAAGGTCTGTGCCTCGGAGATGAGGATCGAATTAAAGGTTCGTATATTCCACTGATACTCCCCCAGGTACCCTGCCGAAACAAAAAGGAAGGCCGCAAAGAACAGAATATACAGGGAAAAATAGAGATACTGTAGGTTGCGGAGTGCCACAAAAAGGATCCCGAAGAAACAGGAGATGATCAGCATCATTCCCAGTAGGGAAAAAAGGATCATCCGCTCTATGCGATCATGTTTTACCATGGTCTCAAGCGCGATGAACTGCATGTAGGGGCCCCCGACTTCAGAAGTGGATAACCAGTGAATATAGAAGGTCTGTACAGTATCTTTAACCAGCGGCAGGGACACAGCATGCCAGTTCTTGTATACATAATCCCTCTCATTCACCGGGATCAGAACTCCGGCCCATTTTTCAACAAAGGTCCCTGAAGGACCGGGAATGTAAAAACAGGCTGTATCCATTCCGGACATCTCTGGCAGATTTATCAGATAGGTCCGGTCCTCCGAAAGCCGGTTCACTGTTTTGATTTTCAGCCAGGCATGGGGATAGGAAAAATCATGGGCAAACTGACTTTTGATCCCTCTCAGATTTTTTGCCAGAGACTTCTCCTTGGGAAAGTATATCAGTGAATCCCCTCTCAGGATCGTAAAACTGGTATCCATGGCATTCGCAAGGAATGGACCGCTGCTTATGTGATAGTAATATTGTCTATCCAGTCCCTCCATCATGGAGACAAACAGGTCGCCCGGTAGTATGCCGAGTTCATCTGCCGGGCTGCCCGGTTCCACAGAGAAGACACGGCCTTTGGCGATTAATGGATCTGTAAACAGGCTATCCAGAACGCCAGAACCAATCTGGGTGATCTCCAGCTGATCCAGGGAATCGATCAGGTATTCAAATTCGAAGGAGGGGATCGCATTAAGATAGAGCGCCCGGGAAAACGAGAAATGCAGAAGCGAATCCACTCCCCTGCGTTTGATAAGCAGATCAATGGGTTCCCC
>CAYRLP010000025.1:0-1756 GCA_964424935.1 uncultured Bacteroides sp. | reverse complement strand
CCCGACCGGTTGTGCAAAAGGTCCCTAAGAAGCCTTTGGTTGAGTTGCGGTCCGGAAATGGCCGAGTCATTGATGGCCAGGACCTGATCCAGGAAATTGATCCCTGCCTTTTCTGCAGGACTTCCGGGCAGGATTGTGACCACCTGGGCCGTATCGTTCTTTATTATGGTGCCGGGGATTCCGGTAGACCCATCGTAGATAATCACCTCTGTCTGACCCAGGCACCGGGCGGACCAAAGAAAAAAGATCAGTGTACATGCAAGCAGTACGCGGGAACTCATCGGATACTGTGGATTACGGCCTGATAAAGGTATGTAAGGAGATGGAATATACCAAAGCTATTATATATAAGATTTGGATATATCGTTATTTTATATGTATATTTGTCCCATGATATCAAAAGATTTGCTGAAAGGCACGTTGAAGACCATTGTCCTGAAGCTGCTCGAAGAGAATGGCCGGATGTATGGATACGAAATCACCAGGGAGGTGGAACGGCTCACGGAAGGAAAAGTACAGCTTTCCTGGGGAGCCCTGTACCCTGCCCTTCATAAACTGGAATCTGACCGCCTGATTACCTCTGAAGAGGAGAACATAGGGAAACGGATGCGCAAGTACTACCGGCTGACCGAGTCAGGTACCGGTGCAGCCAGAGAAAAGGTCCGGGAATTCATCGACTTCGTCACGGTCATGGGGCGGGTCCTGGATACCGGTCCCAGCCTCAATCTGATGTAATCTCATGGCGGAGCTGAGCGAAAGCGAGATTGAAATGCTCAACAGGGAGATCAGTAAGCAGGGATTAACCTATACCGAGCTGCAAAACGAACTCCTGGACCATCTCTGCTGCGACATCGAAGCAAGGATGGAAGAGGGGGTGGAATTCCTCAAGGCATTTGAAGAGGTGAAACGCCGGCTGGAACAAAACCGGATCCAGGAGATCCAGGAAGAGACACTGCTGTTAATAAACCAAAAATACCGGATGATGAAAAAATTCATGTACATTCTCGGAACCATCGCCCCGACCTTGCTGATCCTGGGGGCCCTGTTCAAAATACAGCACTGGCCAGGGCAGAGCATACTGATTGTCCTTGGATCTTTCCTGCTCGGAGCGGTCTACCTGCCCGTCTTTGCCATGGTGAACATGCGCGATACCCGGAAAAAAGAGAAACGGGTCAATAAAACGCTCTATGTGACCGGGGTCATTACCGGTTTCTTCTTTATTGCCGGGGTCCTTTTTAAGATCATGCACTGGCCCGGAGCTGGTGTAGTCCTGAGTGTCAGTGTCCTGCTCACGGTGGCTGTGTTTCTCCCGGTCCTGGTGGCCCATGCCCTGAAAGACAAGGAGAACCAGCTGCAGAATTTCTCCATCCTCATTTTCGTCCTGGCATTTATGGCCGTCAACATCATGGTCTTTGCCCTGAAAACATCAAAATCCGTTCTGAGCTCCATGGTCGTTTCCGCCAGGGAGAACATGCAGACCAGCCGTATGGTGGAGAGTTCCAATACCCTGTTCCTGCAACAGGCCAGTCAGGATCAAAGCCTGTCCCCCGAACAGCTGGAACAGGCCAGCTTCATCCATGCGCAAACCATAGCTCTGGATGATTCCCTGCAAATGATCATGGCAGATATCCTGCTGGCCACCCACAAGGACAACCGAATGGCCATTGCAGTTGACGGCACCATCGACCTGGACCGGGCCAGTTACTTTGATGTCCATACGAGCACGGAGCGGATCATGTTTGGGAATGAGCTTAAG
>CAYRLP010000024.1:0-12288 GCA_964424935.1 uncultured Bacteroides sp. | reverse complement strand
ATCTGGATTCGGTCACCGGTCAGCACAATATAGTAGTTCTGAATCTGCCCTGGGCACCTCCACCTGACGAAACCTTCAAAAGGGGCGTAAATCTGATCCGGGACAGGTATATCCGGCCCAATCCGGAAGTTAAAACACTTTTTTACTTTAACAGGTTAAAGCTGCAGAACAAACTCAGAGAGTTCAATGCAGTGGATGTGATATACCATACAGACATGATCTCTGAGGCATCGCGTGCAAATCTCTTTTTTGTAAAGGATGGCCAGGTTTCTACACCCGCCAGCAATATACTGAAGGGAATCACCCGGAAGCAGCTGCTCTTACTGTTTGGTGAAATCACGGAAGAGGATATCGAGGCTGATCGTCTCTACGACTTCGATGAAATATTCATGACCAGTACCTCACAGGATGTAACTCCCGTGGTATCGGTGGAAGGAAAGAAGATCGGTAAGGGTATACCGGGACCCATTACCCGTGAGATCCTCACAGCGTTCCGTGCAAAGGGCTGGTAGAATTTGCACATTACCAGTTGGTAGTGATACCAAAGCTGCAATGTCTCTTGATTTATGTTCCGATGAATCTTATCTTACGGTATGGACATTTCAATTCACAGTACCAAAGAAGCCATGGGTGAAGCCGCAGCCCGGCAGGGGGCGTCGCTGATCAATGCCGCCCTGGGTGAGAATGGCAGGGCAAGCATCATCCTGGCCACCGGGGCCTCTCAGTTCGAAATGCTGGGAGAACTGGTGAAGACAGCGGTGGATTGGTCCCGGGTAACGGTGTTTCACCTGGATGAATACATCGGTATTCCCGACACCCATCCGGCTTCCTTCCGCAAGTACCTGAACGAGAGGTTTGTGCAACTCGTATCCCCGGCCCGGTTCTATCCTATTGATGGAGAGGCGGATCCGGAGGCGGAATGCAAACGGCTGGGAGAAGAGATACATAAGCATGAGGTGGATGTGGCTTTTGTGGGGATCGGGGAGAACGGGCACCTGGCCTTTAACGACCCGCCTGCAGACTTTGATACCGAAGAACCATATCTCGTGGTGGATCTGGACCTGCAATGCAGGCAGCAGCAGCTTGGAGAAGGCTGGTTCCCTGACCTGGAAGCGGTTCCCGGGCGGGCCATCAGCATGTCGGTCCGCCAGATCCTTAAATCAAGGACGATTCTTTGTACCGTACCTGATGCCCGGAAAGCAATGGCGGTCCACCAGGCAGTAGAGGGAGCCGTGGTGCCGGAGGTGCCGGCAAGCATTCTCCAGACGCATCCTCATACCTTGCTTTACCTGGATCGGGAATCGTCCTCCCTGCTCAGGAGCAAGCGCTGATAAGGAACATTTCAGGCTTACAGGTTTATCAATCGATCCTTCGGAGGGTCCAAACGGGCGACCATGGGACATCCCAGGACATCTGATCGCCCCTCCATTTGGACCGGGCGAGAAAGCTATCCGGTGACTGAAACTCGATCTCCTCGAGCGCCACGGGATACTTCCGGTCATCCATATACATTTCGGCCACGAATTCGTAATCCGATATAAAGCGCCCGTAGTCGAAATACATGGATCCGTCCTCCATGACACTGGCCGCGATGATGGTCTTTTTATCCTGTGAAAAGCCGTACATGCCCGAATACCGGTTCACGGTGTTGCCCTGAACCTTCACTTCCCGCGTGAAGTACAGGCCCCCTCCGTTGGGAGTGATCTGCACCACCAGCAAGGTGTCTTCCCCGATTTCCCCTTCCCAGGTACCGACAAACTTTTTCAGTAAGGCCACCTGGTCCGGTTCTCCGCCGGGGAACTGGGCGGAAAGCAGGAAGGAGCACCCCAACAGGAGTGCCAGGCTCAGAAAGATATGAGGCGTAAGTTTCATGATCCGGAATTTTTAGGATTCAAGTGAACAAGTTACCCCATATTAAATAGAATGACAATCTTATTTGCGATCACCAGGTTTCGATAAGCGCTTCCATATGTTGGGTCCCTTCAGGACCTTGACCCGCTTCTGGTAACTGTTGAAGGAGAGGTAAAAAGCGTACCATAGCATCAGCAGGACAATGGGAAGCGCCAGGTAGTTGGTCAGGTAGATAGCAGAAAAGGTTGCCACGCAGTTCACCTCCGGGTTTTTCGGATTGTAAAAGACAGGTACCAGGCGTCCCTGTTCGTATTTATAATTGGATGGCCCGTAGGTCTTATACGTGATGCCTTCCACCTGGAATTCAATCTCACTGGCCACCACCGTATACGTGGAATGATCCTTTCCCTCTTCATACCGCCTTATATACTGGGTTACTGTTCCCCTGGTCCGTTCACCCTGCAGAAGCAGTTTCCAGTGTCTTGACAGGGGCAGGAGCAGAATAAGGAGACAGATTCCTCCGAAAGCCCAGTAGCTGATGCGGTAAACTTTCATAGGTGGATGATGCAATATAGCATACGGCCCGAATGAAAACAAATGTGTAAATTGAATCCTCAATGATTTCAAATAAAACAAGACAACCAACTATGAAACGAACTGGAATGATCCTGGTACTTTCCCTGGCGCTAGGAATGACAACCACGATTCTTATGGGAATCAACCCAACGGATACCAGGTTGATGGAACAACCCGCCATCAGCCAGGATCACATAGCCTTTATTTACGCCAACGACCTCTGGGTGGCACAGCTGGACGGATCCCAGCCCACACGCCTGACCATCAGTGAAGGAATTGAATCTAATCCCTATTTTTCACCCGACGGAAGCATCATTGCCTTTAGCGGGCAGTACGACGGTAATACCGACGTATTCACCGTTCCGGTGGAAGGCGGAGTACCAAAGCGGCTGACCTGGCATCCCGATGCGGACCAGGTGGCCGGGTTCACCCCCGACGGGAAGAAGGTATTGTTCCTTTCCATGCGGACCGTCCACACCTACCGGTTCCAGCAGCTCTTTACGGTGCCCCTGGAAGGGGGCTTCCCCGAGAAGCTGGTGATCCCCAATGCCTACCATGCCTGTTACTCGCCCGATGGCAAGTTTATGGTATATACCCCCATAGGGGACCGTTTCCGGGAGTGGAAGAATTACCGCGGTGGGACCATGTCCAGGCTCTGGATCTTCTCCTTCGATGACTATTCCGTCAAGGAGATCCCCAAACCCGAAGGGGGCTGCAACGATATCGATCCCATGTGGATCGGGGACCGAATCTATTTCCTCAGCGATAGGAACGGGGAGTTCAACCTGTTCTCCTACCAAACCGGTAGTGAGGAGATCAAGCAATGGACCCATTACGAGGATTTCCCCATTATCGACGCTTCGAACCACTACGACCGGATTATCTATGAACAGGCGGGGTACCTCCATACTTTTGATACCGGGTCGGCCACTTCCGTAAAGTTGATCATCGGGATCGCCACGGACCTGCTTGAGCTCCGTCCCCGTTATGTCAAGGGGGACCGCTATATCCGCTCGGCCCATATTTCGCCTTCCGGGGCACGTGCCGTGTTCGATTTCCGGGGCGAGATCATCACCGTGCCGGCCGATAAAGGGGACCCGCGGAACCTCACCCAGACCACTTCGGCCCATGAGAAATACCCGGCCTGGTCGCCCGAAGGCAAGCTGGTGGCTTATTTCTCGGATCAGTCCGGGGAATACGCGCTGCACCTGGAACCGCAGGATGGGCAGGGTGACGTCCGGGTCATTCCCTTGAACGGGACCGGTTTCTACGCCGATATCCACTGGTCGCCCGACAGCAAGTTTATTACCTACGTCGACAACGGCAGGAACTTCTATATCATGGATATCGCTTCGGGAGTTTCCACCAAAATCGATACCGACGAACTGTACCGTCCGGGTGTTTTCAGGCCGGCACACGGGGACTGGTCCACCGATTCCAAATGGGTTGCCTATACGCGCCTGACCGGGACCAACTTCCAGCGGGTGTTCCTCTATTCGGTGGACCAGAAGAGATCCTTTGTGGTGACCGATGGCCTGAGCGATGCCACCGAACCGGTGTTCGACCGCGGGGGCAAGTACCTCTATTTCTTCGCATCGACCGATGCAGGACCGGTGGTCAACTGGTTTGACCAGTCCAACGCTGATATGAGGATGACCAGTAACATATACCTAGCCACGCTGCAGAGTGAAACCCTGTCGCCCTTTGCCAAAGAGAGCGACGAGGAGGGGAAAGAAAAGGATAAGAACGGGGAGGATGAAGGAAAAGCGGAAAATGCAAAGAATAAAAAGGATGCAGAAGAAGAGGAAGAGGAGGAAGTAAAAGAGGTGAAGATCGACCTGGAGGGGATTCAGAACCGGATCCTGGATATCCCGGTGGATGCCGCCGATCTTTCCGGCCTCGGATCGGCCAAGGAGAACCAGGTGATTTACCTGCTTCGCAGTGAAGGTAAACGCATGATGCATGTCTATGACCTGGAGAAGCGGGAGGACAAAGAGGTGACCGAAATAGACGGCTACATGTTGAGTGCCGACGGCAAGAAGATGCTTTACCGGATAGGGAACAAGTGGGGCATTGCCGATGCAGGCGCCAAGCCCGATCCCGAGAAAGGGAACCTGAATACGGCGGCCATTGAAGTAAAGATCGACCCCGTGAGCGAATGGCCTCAGATCTTCGACGAAGCCTGGCGCGTCAACCGGGACTACTTTTACGATCCGGGCATGCATGGAGCCGACTGGCCCGCCATGAAGGAAAAGTATGCACAATTCCTGCCGGACCTTACCTGCCGGTCCGAGCTGAACCGGGTGATGATGTGGATGGGCAGTGAGCTGAGCGTGGGGCACCACCGCCTGGGGGGAGGTGACCGGCTGGTTGAAACCACCCGTGTAAACGGAGGCCTGCTGGGAGCGGACTTTAAGGTGGAAAACAACCGCTACCGCATTACCAAGGTGTTTGAGGGACTCAACTGGAATCCCAGGCTCCGGTCGCCCCTGACCCAACCGGGCCTGAATGTCAAGGTAGGTGAATACCTGCTGAAGGTGAACGGGAAGGAGCTGACCGCCGAAACGAACCTTTACAAGCCCTTCGAGAACACGGCCGGCAAGATCGTCTATCTCACCGTGGGACCAAATCCAGATGGCTCCGGGTCGAGGGACATCGAGGTGGTTCCCATTGAGAACGAATATCAACTGCGGAACAGAGACTGGGTGGAAGGCAACCTGAAAAAGGTGCAGGAAGCCACGGGCGGACAGGTGGCCTATGTCTATGTTCCCAATACGGCCGGGGCCGGTCACGAGTACTTCAAACGCTATTTCTTTCCGCAGGCCAACAAGAAGGCGATCATCGTGGATGAACGTTACAACGGGGGAGGATCGCTGGCCGATTATTACATCGATATCCTCCTGAGGCCCTACCAGGCACACTGGAATATGCGCTACACAAATGACTTCAAATCACCCAGCGCCTCCATCCAGGGACCCAAGGTGATGATCATCGATGAGAATGCAGGCTCGGGTGGCGATATGCTGCCCTGGATGTTCCGCAAGTTCAAGGTCGGGACCCTGGTGGGCAAGACTACCTGGGGCGGACTGGTCGGGGTGCTCGGATTCCCGGAACTGGTCGATGGCGGTAATATCACCGCGCCCAACGTGGCCATCTGGACCAAGGACGGATTTGTGGTGGAGAATGTGGGCGTGGCCCCAGACATCGAGGTGGAGCAGATGCCCGCCGAGGTGATTGCCGGCCATGATCCCCAGCTGGAAAAAGCCATTGAGGTAGTGATGGAGCAGTTCCGTGAGAATCCACCCGAGGAACCGGTGCGTCCGCCCTATCCCATCCGGGTAAGGCAGTAGGGTAGCGGATTGGGGAAGACGGTTACTTGGACCGGATCCATTGGGCGAGGAACTTGTCCTGCAGGGTCAGCCGGCCCGATTCGTTCTGGATGAACTCTTTGCGGGTCAGGCTCTCAATGGCCTGGGACACCGTACTGGCCGCTCCCAGTCCGTGTTTCGCGAGGAACCGGCCCGAGGTCGGGTTTTCAACCTCTTCGTCCTGGGCAATGGCCCGAAGTACCCGGTACTGCGTCAGGGTCATCAGGTTGAGGTAGTTGGCATAGATGGGCTCATTTTCCCGGAGGATGGCCCGGATGGTTTCATTTACTTCGTCTGCTGTGACTTTCCGAAAGGCGCTGAACAGGCGGTTGCACAGGAACTGCGCGTAAAAGGTGTGCATTCCTGTAAGTGTGGCGATGCGCTCCAGGGCATCGTCGTGAATTGCCTTCCCCGAGGCGGAGAAATGCCTTCGGATGAACCCGAAGTAGGTATCCTGCTCGATCCTGTCCAGGAACATCATCTCCGTGGAACTGAAGAAGGGCCTGGAGGGCTGTGAAAACATATCGGACAGCATGTGCTTCTTGCTCCCGGAGAAAACAAAATTCATGTTGGAGACCTGTTGGATGTGACTTCTGAGGGTGGCCTCCACATTTTTCGAGGGGTAGGAAGCGATCTGTTGAAATTCGTCAATGGCGGTAATGAATGTCCGCTTTTCCCCGGCAATCAATTCAAAGAGGAGGTCCAGCGACAAGCCCACATCCCGTTCATCCCTTATATCGAGCGAGATCCGGGGCGCTCCGGAAAGTGGATCAAAGCTTACCCCGGGACGGAGGGCAGAAAGCTTCTTCAGGAATCCTTTCAGCGCGTGCTCCGTCCGGGCGATGGCCCGGATGACCGCATTGCTGAATACTTCCGCAAATTCATCCAGGCCGGTGGTCCCCATGATGTCAAAATAGACCGGTACCCTTGATCTGTCTTTTGAGGCCTGGTTGAAGGCATGCAGGATCAGACCGGTCTTTCCCATTCTCCTGGAGGAGATCAGCGTTATGTTCCGCTGGTTCCCGAAGGCATCCAGTAACCGATCCGTCTCTTTTTCCCTGTCGCAGAAAAATTCCGGGGACCTGTAACCCGTGATTAGAAATGGATTTTGTTTCATAATATATGATACATAAAATATGAAACGTAATATATGAAATATTATTCAAAACACAAAATGGATCTGAGAAGAGTTAAAAAATATTAATAATTTGAAAATAAGGCTTTTTACGTTTCGTATTCATTTGCAGGGTTCATAACTTTCGTAGACTATAAAAATAGCACCATGCCGAAAACTGCAGATATTATTAACGGACTTCAATCAATTGTGAACGAATATTCTACTTTTGCCTACATCTGGCATGCTCTATTTTACCTATTGTTAGCAGCGTTAATTATTAAATGGCAACCCTCGAACAGATTATTTGGAATATTATTTTGTTTACCTCTGCTTTCGGTGGCTGTCTTTGCATGGTTGACCGGAAACCCGTTTAACGGGGTGCTTTTCTCTCTTGCGGCAATTCTGATCTTCGTTTTTTCCTTACGAGCTTCAACTGAACTCATACAAGTGTCCCAGCTTCCCTTCATGGTCCTGGGGATTGTGATGATCGTTTTTGGGCTTATCTATCCACATTTTATTCAGGCGGACTCAGTTTTAAGGTATTTATATGCATCACCGGTCGGGCTTGTTCCCTGTCCGACTTTATCAATACTGATCGGTTTCCTGTTATTATATAACGGACTGGGTTCTCAATCACTTATTCTGACCTTCGTTGTATTTGGACTGTTCTATGGGCTGTTTGGAGCATTCAAACTTTCAGTCTACCTGGACATCTTCCTGATTTTTGGTTCATTATCGCTCCTGGTGAAATTCTTTATGCCCTTGAAGGTCTGAACAGATCTGACTTCTGTGCCCAGATCCGATTAAAGATAGCGGAGGCATAATAGTCGGTAGCCGGCGGGCCAGTATGCTCATCTCAGCGCACAAAAAATCCCCGGCAGATGGACTGGAGGTGAGTTATTCCCACAATTATTATTCCGCTACTTCTTTCATTTGAAGTTCCGTACCTTCCAGGTGTTTTATCAAGCCTAAATAATATTTATTTACTTTGCTGGCTTATCGCTCGAACCACTAATTGGCACTAATTGCCACACATTTCCATTCACTATTTATCTTCTTCCATACACATAAATACTTCCCCTCGCCTTCTATAGGTCCGTCAGGGCCATTAACTACACTTCGACTCCCTCCATAATCCCAAGCCATATCCCCGGCTTCGGATACTATGATCTCTGTCGACCACCCTTCTATAGAGACAAGAATTTTAAAGTACTCCGTGTAGAAATCTCGCATTGCTTCAAGACCTTGAATTTGAGGCATGTTTGAAACTTGAGCAATAACATCCTCAGCATAAGCGCTTAGTATTCCATCAAGGTCTTTTTGCTGCTCTGCTTCAAATGCCTTTGTGACCACATCTCTAATCACCTGCTTTTCAGCTTCAATGTCAACTGATTCCTGACAGGAAGTTCCTGCCAAATATACAAGGATAAATAATACCCAAAGTAAATTCTTCATAATAAATGATTTAGGGATTAGACTTAAACAAGTTAACCCTTACCTTACAGAATGTCAAGTATGATGCGTTCCTCGCAGACAACAATTATTAGCTTACCAGTAGAAGTCCGATTAAATTAAAATAGTCGGGAGCCGGATGGCCAGGATGCTCATCTCAGCGCACAAAAAATCCCCGGCGGATGGACTGGGGGCAAGAATATGCTTGAAAGATCTTCCCTACTGTCAACAGACATTTAGTTGACTGGAAAATACAGTGGATGTTTCTCGTTGTACCTACGAATGAAAGTTAACATCATCCTCTTCTTCTGGCGTTTTGGAAGAGAAGTATATTCAGTGTAAAGTTCCGAATCCTTATTTAACAATTCCTCTAAGGTTTCATAATTATATCCTCTTAACTCATTTGACTCAAAATCAAATAGATACTTTCTGTCTTCAATCGTCACATTTGATGCAATATAATCAGTATACCCTCCCTCTGACTTAAGAGGGATAAACTCCGATGTTGTGGCTGAAGCTATAAATAGAGAAATAGCACCCTGGAATTTTATCTCCTGGAATCTTGAACCCAACATGATGTAAAGTCTATCATCCAAAGCATATCCCCAAACATCTTTTGCAAGGACAGATGTTTCGACACCATTATCATCGTATAAGATAATTCGCTCTTCTGGATGAATTTGATTATAAATTTTACTACCGAATTTGTTGAAGTCGTTGTGATCCGTTACAATCCTAACCATGGGGACCGGATGGTTGGTTTTAACCATTTCAACATTGAGATACAATCCATCCTGGAACTTAAATTCGGGTGTGTATTTTACCACCTGAGTGCTTTCGGATTCCTGAGCGAGAATAACTGTGGTTAACATAGATAGAATTAACCATCCACTAATTCTATGAATCATCTTCATGCTGGAATAAGATGTGTTTCAAGTTACCCTTTACCTTAGAGAATGTCAAGTGTCAAGAGTTCTTCAGAGACAATAGTTATTAGCTTACCAGTAGAAGTACCATTAAATTAAAATAGTCGGAAGCCGGCAAGCCAGTATGCCCATCTCAGCGCATAAAAAACTCCCAGCGTAGGGGCTGGGGGTAAGAATATCCTTGAAAGATCTTCCCTACTGTCAACAGACATTTAGTTGACTGGAAAATACAGTGGATGTTTCTCGTTGTACCTACGAATGAAAGTTAACATCATCCTCTTCTTCTGGCGTTTTGGAAGAGAAGTATATTCAGTGTAAAGTTCCGAATCCTTATTTAACAATTCCTCTAAGATTTCATAATTATACTCTCTTAACTCATTTGACTCAAAATCAAATAGATAATTTCTATCCTCAACGGTCACCTCGTATTCAAAATAAATACGCTTTATAGCAGTATAATCAGTATACCCACCATCTGACCTAGGGTAAATTAACTCCGTTGTTGTGGCTGAAGCTATAAATAGAGAAATAGCACCCTGGATTTTTATCTCCTGGAATCTTGAACCCAACATGATGTAAAGTCTATCATCCAAAGCATATCCCCAAACATCTTTTGCAAGGACAGATGTTTCGACACCATTATCATCGTAGAAGATAATTCGCTCTCCTTCTTCTGGATGAATTTGATCAAATATTCTATGACCGAATTTGTTGAAGTCTTTGTGATCCGTTACAATCCTTACCATGGGGACTGGATGGTTGGTTTTAACCATTTCAAAATTGAGATACAATCCATCCTGGAACTTAAATCCGGGCGTATATCTTACCATTGCTTGGCATGCAGATTCTTGAGCAAAGATAGCCGTCAGGAGCACAGATAGAATGAACCATACACTAATTCTAAGAATCATTTTCATGCTGGGATAAGGTCTGCTGCAAGTTACCCGTTACCTTAAAGAATATCAAGTGTTAAGAGTTCTTCGGAGACAACAATTATTAGTTTACCAGTAGAAGTCCGATTAAATTAAAATAGTCGGAAGCCGGCAAGCCAGTATGCCCATCTCAGCGCATAAAAACCCCCCAGCGTAGGGGCTGGGGGTGTAAAAACTATTGCATGCTTATAGTACAATCCAATCTGTATATCCTGTCATACCAGGATCGATTACATATTCGGTTAGTATCTCCATTGCCTTTTGCATTTTTTCGTTTAGTGCTTCATCTATCATCTGTCCTTCAGAATTGAAGTATTTATCTCTAATTTCTTCACTTGGGAAATACCAAATCCATAGATAGCTATTGGCCATATCTCCCCGATCTCCTCTCATAAGAATCAGTTTTGTATCAGGAAATATTTTTAGAAACTCAGGAGCCCATTTGTTCATTAGAATATCCAAATACTGATTCATAGAAACATCTGGTTTAAGAACCAATTCAGTTGAATTTCGGATGGCAAGTACAGCTCCTTTTTGAAGCGTTTGTCCAAATGCAATTCCCGTTAAAAGGAGAAGTGTGGCAATGATCATTAGCTTTTTCATAGTTGAAAGTTTTGTGGGTTTTTAATTATTAGTAAGACGTATAAGCATAGTGTCTTGTTTAGATTTAACGTCTTCAGATATAGCCTATTAAGAAGCACTTAGCAGAAATCCGATTAAATTAAAATGGTCGGGAGCCGGCGGGCCAGTATGAAAAATCAGCAAATAAAAAACCCCCGGCGTGAACCGGGGGTAATGGTAGATTAATATCTTCGATCAGATCTTATGATATAATTGTTGTATTCACTTATAATTGGGAAATTTCGATTTTCATTCCCTCCTCTCCCCATGTTATATCATTACTTATACCAAGAGGTTTGGCAATTTCACCCATCATTGCATCAAAATAGGTTATCAAATTTATTAACGAAGTGCCATAAAGAACACGTTGATCTTCCAGAGCTGGATAAATATGCGGAACGATAACTACTACTTTCTCATTTGACTGCTCTAAAATCTTAACGCTGTCAGAAAAACATGCCCAACTAAATAATGTGAAATTCACTAATTGCTCAAATCCAGCATCTTCACCCCAGCGAAATCTATATCCGATTTCTTTACCGAGTTCCTCCGCTGTCATCCCTTCACTTTTTGCAACAGCGAGAAGAGATAAAATGTTATTGTACAACAAATCTCTGGTTACATTATACTTTTGATCCATGGTTGGAGTGGGTACAGTGAACGTAGTTTGAGCGTTGACAGCACAAACAAGTAATAGCACAATGGATATTAGACAAAGCTTTTTCATAGTAGAAAGTTTTGTGAGTTTTGGGTTATATGTAGGACGTATCTGAAGAGTATCTTGTTTAGATTTAACGTCTTCAGATAAAGTCTGTTAAGAAACTCTTAGCAGAAATCCGATAAAAATAAAATAGTTGGGAGCCAAAATGATTGATGAACTATCTCATTCACCCCATGGGTGGGATAACGCCAAGCTGCTGCATCATACCCAGATTATCCATGCATACCCAATTCTCTGCGATCTTTCCATCTGCAATTCGGAACACCTCGATCCCTGTGACTGCAATTCGTTTTCCTGTTGCTGGGATTCCCATGAATTCACCCTTGTTTGTACAATTAGCAGTCCAGACCTTCACTACCTTGTCTCCTTCTGCAATAAGGTCGTCGATGGTGATATGTAAGTCCGGAAAGGCGGAAAAATAAGCCTGACAGAGCCCTTTAACCTGCTCGGCATTCATATCCCCATTGGGATAGTGACTGATGAAATCGGCGGGGAAATACTTCTCGAATGCAGCTATGTTATGCTTATTCCAGAAATCCTCATTGAAGGCTTCGATAAAATCCTTGTTACTTTTCATAAATGCTAGGTTTAGAATTTGTATAGATACAGATGGTTATCAATAAGACGTATCAGTAGTGTATCTTGTTTAGATTTAACGTTTTAAGAAGCTTATAGCAGGTCCTGAAGTACGGATAGAACTGGATATGCTCTGTGGAGTACACAC
>CAYRLP010000023.1:11750-12498 GCA_964424935.1 uncultured Bacteroides sp. | reverse complement strand
AGGTATGGCACTTATAACATAACCAGATAAAAACTGAATTGATATGAAAGAGAACATGCATCCCGGATCCATGAACCGGCCCAGAGTAACCAGGCGCTTATTCTTCAAAGCAGCCGGCGCCACAGCAACGGCATTAACCCTCGCTCCAGGTTCCATCCTTAAGGGGAAGGAGACTTACCCTGTGCTAAACCCGCTGCACCCCATTCAACAGCTTCCAAATCCCAACTCTCCCGAGATACTGCCGGATGGAAGGGTCACTTTCCGGGTAAGTGCACCAGAGGCAACCTCGGTTACCCTGAGCGGGGACTACTGGATCGGCAGAAATGTTCCTATGTTAAAAGATCCTCAAGGCATCTGGTCTGTGACGATTGATCCATTGGAGACCGGTTTTTATGATTATCACTTTCTGATCAACGGTGTACGCACCCTGGATCCCGAGAATGTCTTCACCACACGGGACGGCTCCCGTTATTCCAGCTCAGTGCGTATCCCGGGGTCCGTGGGAGATGATTATCAGGTGAATGACGTTCCCCACGGGACCGTGCACCAGGTCTGGTATCCTTCCCCCACCCTGGAAATGGACCGGCGACGGATGTATGTCTATACCCCCGCAGGTTACGAAAACGGCAGGGAGCAATACCCGGTTTTCTATCTCCTGCATGGAGGAGGCGGGGATGAAGATGCATGGACCAATATGGGCCGGACCCCACAGATCCTGGACAACCTGATCGCCCAGGGCAAAGCAAAG
>CAYRLP010000023.1:0-11740 GCA_964424935.1 uncultured Bacteroides sp. | reverse complement strand
ATTGTGGTCATGACCAACGGGAATTACAACCAGAAGGCCTCACAGGATGTGGTGACTCCCCCGCCACGTGAAAGAGGTTCTCAGGGTCCTTCCCCGACTTTTCGCAGGAACATCCTGAAGTTCCCCAAGAGTCTCGTTCAGGATGTGATCCCCTTTGTGGATAAAACCTTCCGTACCAGGTCCGACCGGGACAACAGGGCCATCGCCGGTCTGTCCATGGGAGGCGCCCAAACGCTCTATGCCGGTTTTAATAACCTGGATAAGTTTGCCTGGACCGGAGAGTTCAGCGGGGGCTTTCCCCTCTTACCGGATGTGGCGGTACCAATCGACCGGCCTGCTAATGCCGACATATTGCGTGGTCCGGACATCACCAACACCATAGATCCGGATAAGTTCCTGGCACTTCATCCCACATTAGACTCCAGCATCAATGAAAAACTCCGGCTGTTATACCTGTCCATCGGTACAGTCGACGGTCTTATCACCACCCACGGCGAACTGAAAAACATCATGAACAGGCAGGGTGTCCAGTATGAATTGTTCGAGGTTCCGGGATTCGGGCATGAATGGGGTTTCTGGCGGCTTACTCTGCGTGACTTCGTTCCCAGGCTGTTCGGGGCCTGACCCATCAAAGATCATTACCAATCAGAACGAATTCAGAAGGCAGCAAAGATGGAAGGATAGGCGGCGGGTCAGCAGATATGCTAATAAATGATTATCTGTCTGGTGAGTTGTTGTTCATCTGAATGGAGCCTCAGATAATAGATGCCGTTTGTCAGACCACTGACATCCAGGGTCTCTATGAGCTCCGTCAGGTTTGGATACTCTTTTTCGAGAATCTTCCGTCCGTTTGAATCAAATATATCCAGGAACAGGTTCGCAGCTTCTGAATATGTGTACTCCACATGCAGGAGCTGGTCAGCAGGTACTGGATAGACGTTCAGGTGACCCGGGAGATAGAAATCCGTAATACCCACTGTCGAATACAGATACACAGAATCCTGGCCTGTACAACCATTGGGGGCCGTCACTTCAAGAGTATACCATCCATATCCCGTTGCTTCATAGGTCTGACCGCCCGGGTTTCCATTCCAGAGATAGGATACATATCCCGTTCCACCATCCAGGGTAAGGGGCAGGGATGTTTCCAGGCTATCGTTTGTTCCGCCCAGTTCCGGTTGAGGACTGCCAAGATGTGTAACGATCACCTCAATGGTATCATTGGACAGATCCTCATCGATTCCATATAGGGTGTATGCCTGTATGGTGTGATCCCCCTGACTGGCGAAATTAAAAGTAGAAACAAACAGGAATTCAACGGAATCCCCCGGGTTCAGAGGCACGGCAATATTCTGTGCCCTTGTTATGGGAAGACCACCATCCACGCTTGCTTTCACTGTAAGGTCCTCATCGAAGATTGCATGCGTTCCAAAGTTCTTTACGAAAACACGGAGTTCTTCATGGTCGGTAAGTGTACAGGCTGTTCCAGGGCTCCCTACAGAGGAGACTCCAATATCCCAGAAGTCAAAGGCGATCTTTATATCATCCGATGCTTCGCAACCATTCACATCGGTCACTGTCACGGTATAGGTTGAATCAGGAGTCTGGTTTTCAAACTCCACCACATACTGCTGATCACTGGAACCATCCTGCCACAGGTAGGACACAAAGCCAGCCCCGGCGTCAAGTACGAAAGTCTTCGAATGCACGACCGTATCAGCCCCCAGGAAAACAACAGGGGGATCATATACCTCAATCATCTGGTCCAGGGTATCGTTATCAGGGATCAGGTCGCCACTGAAGGAAACATACACAAGAAAATGATAGGTTCCGACGGCACTCATGTCAACGGTTCCGGATGAAGTGAACAGCAAGGAATCTCCCGGTAAAACGGGTCCCCCCAGGATAAGATCCTCATCTACCTCAGGATCCGTCTCAAACTGGTATGTGACGTGGACCGTATCATTGGTTAGCAGGGTGTCAGTCCCGGAATTATGGATGTAAACCATCACATGCTCTGTGTCCGTTAAACCACAACTGTTGGTGGGGCCATAAAGCTCCTGGATGGAAATATCCGGAATGACCATGATAATATTTATGGTATCCGAATTCGCGCACATGGTACCAGCCTGCACAGTTACATGGTATTGCCCGGTAGTGTCAACGGTCAGGGTTTGGCCCGTTGATCCATCCTGCCACAGGTACATATCATTTCCGGGACCGGCATCCAGTACATGCTCAAATGCCCGGATTACCGTATCGGGTCCCAGGTCAACCGGAGTGTATCCAAAGACCTCGATATACTGTTCGATGGTATCGTTTACCGGGTCATCATCAAAGGGTATTTCCGTGTAGGAGGAGAGCGTATAAACCTTCGTTGCGCTCATATCGGAAGCAGTGCTGAAGGTGTATTCGAAGGCACTGTCCGGAAGAACTTCCGTGGCGATGACTGCGATCTCCGTAATAAGTGCTTCCTGGTCCACCTGGTACCTGAGTGTTACCTGATCTCCTGCATGCAGTGTATCGGTTCCGAAATTCGTAATCTCCACCCTTGGTGTCACTGCATCACCCAGTTCACAATCAGAAACCGGCTCCAGGATTCCGGTCACTCCCACATCCACAATCAGCCGGTACACACGGGTGGTATCGCTGTATTCACAGAAACCATTGCTGGCAGTCACATAGTATACCCCATCGTCAAATAGGGTTACATTGAATTGAGGATCTGTGGAAGCATCCTGCCAGAGATAGGTATCCGAAGGATTCCCGGTATAGGCGTCCAGTACAATGGTATCCGGTTGAACCGTATAAATAGTGTCCGGTAGGAATACAAAAGGTGTCAGGGCTACATCGAAAGTTTTGGATGCGGTATCATTGTATACCGGTGCGTTGTAGAAGTCAGGATCCTCCTCTATCAGGGTGAAGGCTTCTATACTCTTTGTCCCTGCAGAAGAGATTTCAACTGGCTCCGTAAATATATAGGGGACTGTAGCTCCACTCAGCAGGTCTGCGGTCAGTATAAAGGATTCTGTTACTGTTGGATCCGATTCCAGGTCATAGCCGACGAGGATGGTATCACCTGCCATCAGGGTATCCAGGCCGAAGTTCTGGATCGTAATGGCCACATGATCACCGATATCCTGTGCACATCCGTCCACAGGTGCCTCAATGGAGATCACACCCACATCCTTTGGAGCATCATAGATACGAATGTCGTCAATTCCAATACCTTCCACCACTCCGAAATCATCGCTGGAAAAGTGAAAGCGTAATTTCACACTCGCATTGTTCCTGAATATGGTAGTATCCAGTAATATTCTTGCCAAATGCCAGGTCCCGGGTCCTCCAGTCCATCCATGTCCTCCAGCAAGAGCAGCGATGATATCCGAATTATACCAGTTCCAGAAATATTCATCCCCATCCCCAAGGTTCCCCACGCGCGACCAGGTCTGACCGTTGTTAAGGGAGTATTCCAGGTTGGCACCGTCATAATCTGCTATGGTGTTAATACTAAGCTGGCATTCAAAGACGGGGTAGTCAATACCCGTAAAATCGAAACAGGGCCCCACCAGGTAGCTGTCTTCGTTGTTGTTATAGTCACCATCCAGATTAGTCACCCATGCATTCACCCCGGAGGCAGCTGTATGAATGATGGAACCCCCGGGTGTACCGTATTCAAAGGTAGGATTGACACCTTCCACCCTCCAGTCCCCGTTATCGGTTTCAAAATCCTGTTCATAGGGCAGTGTAAGGAAAGGATCCACGTATAATATGGTATCCAGCTGATCGTTTGCGGGTTCTTCGTCCACATTCAGGTTGGTTTCAATGATCACATGATATTCCCCGGGATCGGTGAGATCGACGGTTTCTGTAAAATCAAAGTCCCGCTGGCCCCCAAGAGGAATAGCTCCCCATATGGTATCCAGGGAAAAGCTTGAACCCCCGTCAAATGAGTATCTGACAGGTATTCCGTCCGGTGTGGCGGCCGGACCAAGATTCTTCACCCGGATACTTACCGTTTCGGCGGAGGAAAGTCCACAACCTGTCTCCGGTGCCAGCAGGGCAACCGGGCTCACATCATAGTCCATATAATTCCCGGTAACGGCGAAGTTTTCAATGTTCCAGCCCGACAGGTGGTCCGTAAGGGTAGTGGGACCAAGATTAAAGCGGAGATTGACCTGTGAATTCCC
Source organism: uncultured Bacteroides sp. (assembly GCA_964424935.1). Classification (GTDB taxonomy): domain Bacteria; phylum Bacteroidota; class Bacteroidia; order Bacteroidales. The sequence goes on along the minus strand of CAYRLP010000023.1, from coordinate 7,550 downwards.
GCGTGCATCGGGTATGTCCAGAGTGGTGAGTTTCCACTGTCCGTCAGCATATACATTGTTGTTGTTGGACCATATTTCGTTCCATGAGCTCCCGCCATCCACGCTCATCTCAATGGATACGGTATCATTATTGGCCACATTCAGCCATCTCAGGAAATTCAGTTTTACTTCATTGTAATAATACAAGTTGAATTCCGGCGACGTAGCCAGGTTCCCATATTTGGCTACATTTCCCTCATAATCCCCCGGGTTGCTTCCCAGTCCTGTCAGATCATTCCCGAGAATCATGGTATCTCCAGAAGCATACAGGGGATCCGGGTTCCCCAGGAACTGGCCCCCCAATCCCTGTGGCCGGTCCCGTTCGAAATCACCTGCCAGGATCCAGCCTCGATCCGTGGAGAAATCATCATAAAAAACAGCTTCCTGAATGGTCCTGCTTCCCGAAGGGGATGCCGCACTGGCTGGATAGGTGCCTGCCCCGATGCTGATACTTCCCGCCTGCAACATGGCATCTACCTGGTGATTGTGAACAGCACCCGGATCAATGTCATAGGAGACCCAAAGGTAATTGTGGCCGCTCTGCAGGTCCAGGTTCAGGGAGTTGAACACGGCCTGTCCGGATACAAAGGTGGCCGAATCGAGAACGGTGGATGCATAGAAATCCTTGTTGGTGGAATTGGAGTGCAGTTTTATCCCGTATGTACCCACATCTGAATCCGAGGTGTTCAGTGAGGTTACATTCAGGGAGTTGAGAGTAAGCGTCCCGGTATTACCCTTTACCGCTATGTCCATAGTAAGGATCGGATTGTTCTTCGAACCGGAGGGAATATTTCCTGTCTCCTCCTGTGAAACCGTCACTGCGTTCACCTCCCTGGCCAGCACCTCTGTTTCGATGACCGAGACATCATCGATCCCGACTCCCCAACCGTAATTGGTCTTTGCCTTGAAAGCAAAATAGCATTCGGGAACATAGGCCTCCGCAGGAAGAATAACGCTTTGTTCACTCCAGTCAAATACCTCATCGGTGTACTCTGCGATTTTCCTGGCTTCTGTCCATGTACTGTCAAAATGTGTTTTATAGTATACCCTTAGCTCGTCATGGGCAGCGCCAAATCCCAGGTCTCCCTCCCGCTGAACATGCATGAATCTTAACTCAGGCTTGATGGCGAACTCAAGATTGATTGGCGGGGTAACCAGGATCACCTCTTCTTGTCCCAGGCTTTGAAAAAAGTAGAGGGCATTTACGGTGTCACTGTAAGCCGTTGGGGGTTTCCGGCTTCCCGGTATCAAGGGGGTTTTGGAACCCCCGCCATTCACAAACTCCCATTTACTTCCACCTGACTCAAGTTCCGTGGTCCAGCCAGGGGGCTTTGTACCCGGTGAGGCGTCAAAGTTCTCAAAGAACAGGGTATCCTGCCCGGCTACCTGAATAGTGAAACAGATCGCTCCAATTACCGTATAAATAAACCTCCCGGTGATCATATCGGCGCAAGTATCAAAAAGTGAAGATTATGACAAGAGTGAGCATTTTACCAAGCATAGAGTCGAGGTTTGTATCTAAAGCTTAGTACGGTTTATAAGTAAAATAGTTGCACGAAAAAAAATTCAAGATATTTGAAAAATGGATACAACCTTTCTCAGATCTTCACGGTCTGGATAGAAGGAGACTGGAAATGTTCAGCTTCCTGACATAGTGGATCTGGTTCAACTGGAATGGTATGTAAAATGAATTTGGAGAAGTTTTACCATCGGTTTTTTTTACTGGTTATACTGTTGATCACACATGCGGTCAGCAGTTTTTCCCAGACAGATACCGAATTCTGGTTTGTTGCACCCGAGATCACCTATGGGCATCCCTCCTCGGGCGGGGGTGGGGAACCGATTTACTTCAGAGTATCGGCCCTGGATCTGGATGCGGTAGTCAGGATATACCAGCCGGCCCACCCTGCCGGCCTGGACACCACCTTTACCGTTCCTGCAAAAACCACCGTCTCCATCGACGTCACTCCCTGGGTCGATGACCTGGAGAACAAGCCTGCAAACTTAATATTGAATAAGGGAGTACATGTTGTTTCAGATAATCTGATTACCGTCTATTATGACGAGGATGAATACTATAACCAGGATATTTTTGCCCTGAAAGGGAGAAATGCTCTGGGGCTGGAGTTCTACACCCCTTTTAACAGTGTCTGGCGCAATGGCAACTATAATCCATTGCCTTACAGTGCTATTGAGATCGTGGCCACTGAAGATAATACCCAGGTTACCATTACACCCACCGCTGACATAGTAGGTCATGTTGCCGGGGCCCCGTTTACCATCATTCTGAATAAAGGAGAGACCTTTTCATGCACGGCCAGTAGCCAGGCAGCAGCCGGTCACCTGGGAGGCTCCCATGTCGTCTCTGATAAACCCATCGCCCTAACCCTGAAAGATGACTCGGTCTGGGGTCAGCCACAGGGTTGCAAAGATTTGATTGGAGATCAAACCGTTCCCATAGTCAATGTAGAAGGTAAGCGTATCGTAGGCTACGAATATATCGTGATGAGAGGTAAGATCAACCTCATCAACCCCGGTGCGGCGCCTCCCGATGGGGTTCCTACTGGAGAAAGGATCTTTATCATGGCCGTAATGCCGAACACCCAGGTAGAAATTGACGGGGTACCTTTCGCAACATTAGTGAGTCCGGGAGAGCAGGCCGTTTATGAGCTCAGTACTAACTCCACCCATGTGAAAGGAGACAAGCCCATCATGGTACTTCATGTAGCGGGGTTTGGCTGCGAATTTGGAGGAGCCGTACTGCCTACGGTCGATGGTTGTACGGGATCTGTGGAGGTCAGCTTTACCAGGTCCACCAACCGTTCTTTTTTCTTGAATATAATGACCGTCGATGCGGCCAAGAATGCTTTTGTGATGCATTATGAGGATGGAAGCACTTTCCCCATCCCCGGCACCTGGTTTGAACCAGTAGGAGCCACCGACTATGTCTGTCTTAAGGACGCCAATAAGCTCTTTGCAAATAGCAGGGGTGGAGGTGTACCACAGGGTGAAGTGGTCAAAGTCACCAATTCGGTAAGTGTTTTTCACCTGGGTCTGATCGAAGGGGGACCCACCTCCGGTTGTAAATACGGATATTTCTCGGACTACAGTGAAGGCGCAGGTGATGTGCTGATTGTTGAGTCCGGTTCAAAATCCATATTCGGGTGTTTTGGAGATACCCTTCAATTAAGGGCAAGTGGCGGGATCACCTACTCCTGGTCCCCCTCCAACTACCTGGATGATCCCTTCATTGCTACACCCATTGTTGCAGCACCTCCGGGCGTACACAATTATGATGTTACCATGACCAGGGGATGTTTTGGAGATACTACCATTTCAGTGATCGTAGGAATCGCCAACCAGGTAGAAGCCTATTTTAACATGGACAAATGGTACTTCTGCGCCCCGGATACGGTCACTTTTACTAATGAATCCTTTGGTGTGGATCTGTCAAGTGTCAGCAATACTCAATGGGATTTTGACCTGGATGATCCGGGGAATCCGCTGGTCTATGATACCACCTCGGTGTTCCAGAGGGTTTTTACCAATACAACAGACACCATAGAAACAAAAACCGTTCAGTTGCTGGTCTGGAACAATCAGAGCTGTGTCAGTGAATTCCGAAGGGATATTCAGATAAAGCCAGAGATCCATGCGGGCTTTACCAACGCTGTGTCGGATGGCTGTCAGCCCGTAACGGTTGATTTTTTAAATACGTCTACCGGGAATACGGACCGGTATAAATGGACCCTGGGTGACGGAGCGTCGGCCAATACGGCCAACGTAACCCACACCTATCTGAATTATGGGATGGCCGACAGCATCTACCATGTAAAGATGGTGGCCATTTCCCCCTTCTACTGTGCCGATTCGGTGGAGACCGATATTTCGGTTTACCCCTATCTCGAAGCGGACTTTGCCATAGACACCTTCCAGGGATGTTCGCCGCTGGTGATCAGCATCGACAACAATTCGGCCGGCTATATCGAGGAGTATGAGTGGATCTTTGGAGATGGCCAGACATCGTCCACATCGGCCAGTACACTCAGCCATACCTACACAAACATCACAGGCCTGCCGATCCAGTACAATCTCCGCCTGGTGGTGAAGAACAATGCCCATGGTTGTACGGATACCCTGTCAAGAGTGATCTGGGTCTACCCGGAAGTAAGTTCAGCCTTTACACCGGATGTGACCAGTGCCTGCGATGGAACCGAAATAACCTTCACCAACCTGAGCTCTGCCACTGCAAGCACATTCCAATGGGACTTTGGCGAAGGGGGGTCCTCTTCTTTGCGCAATCCGGTCCACACTTTTGAGAACATGACCCTGGTGAATGCGGATTACCTGGTAAGGCTGGTAAGTACCACTCCCGATATGTGCAGGGATACATCCTATCAGACGATTCGGATCCATCCCTATATACACGCAGAGTATTCGGTCGATGATATCCAGGGTTGTGCCCCGTTCCAGGTGCTTGCTCAAAATGCGTCCGAGGGTGCCATCTCCGACTGGGAATGGGACTGGGGCGACGGATCGCCTCCCGGTACAACCGGGGATTCTGTGCAGACACATCTGTACCAGAATATTGGCCCGTCCACACTTATCAATACCATGCAGCTGGTGGTTCAGAATGCCGACGGATGTGCCGATACCATGTCCAGGGATATCACAATCTTTCCCGAGGTACAATCCCAGTTTACCCAGGATGTGACAGCAGGATGCAATGAACTCCAGGTGAATTTTACAAACCAGTCCAGTGCATCCGCCGTATCATTCCTGTGGGAATTCGGAGATGGAGCGTCATCCGATCAGCTGGATCCCGGACACCTTTTCAGAAATACCGGTCTGGCCGATTCGGTATATACCACCCGGCTGATCGTGGCCTCCGATGAAAGTTGCAGGGATACATCCCAGGTGGATATTACAGTCTATTCTTATGTGAAAGCCAATTTCACATTCAGCCAGGCCACCCTCTGCAGCCCCTATGATCTTACCCTGAATAATTCCTCCATCGGAGGGGTGAGCTACTACTGGGATTTTGGAGATGGCACGGATACTACCGTTCTGAATACCGGTCCGGTTACCCACCATTATACCAATCCTTCTCCCACCAATCCTGTTACCTACCAGATTGTCCTGACAGCCACCAATGCACAGGGTTGCACCTCGGTCCATAGCGAGGAGATCGAGGTCATGCCTGCCGTAATTGCCGGATTTACAGCAGACGTTACCGAAGGATGCCACCCGGTTGCCGTTGACTTTACCAATACAAGCACAGGGGCGTTGAGCTATTCCTGGGATTTTGACAACGGGAATTCCTCCGATCAATCCGATCCTTCTGTGACATTCGAGAATTTCGGGTCAAACGATACGGTATTCCAGGTGAAGCTGGTAGCCACCAATGTATATACATGCCAGGATTCATTTTCGGTTCCAATACTGGTACATCCCTATGTAAATGCAGATTTCGCTATTGAATACCAGAGACAGTGCACACCTGCAGATGTGATCTTCCATAACTCCTCGGTAAATGGACAGCAGTATTCCTGGTCCTTTGACGGAGTTCCGCTGGTGACAGGCAGTACGGCACCCATTGCCCGACAGTTTACCAACCCCAGCACCCAGAACACGGCCAGTTTCCCGGTCAGCCTCACCGTTACCAGTGCCCAGGGATGTACCTCTAACATCTCCAAACAGGTCAGTGTATTCCACGAGGTTGATGCGGACTTCAGCAGCTTGACTGTGGGATGCAGTCCCCTCGTAGTCAATTTTAACAACACTTCGCTGGGTGCCACGAACTACGACTGGGATTTTGGAGACAACGGTTCATCCATACTGGAAGATCCCATGCATACCTTTTCAAATGAAGGGTATGCAGATACTGTATATCAGGTGAAGCTCACTGCCATTTCCGAAAACTTCTGCACAGATTCGGCCTTTGAACTGATCAACGTGTACCCGCAGCCCAGGGCTAAATTCGATCTGGACCGGACCGGCGGCTGTTCACCCCTGAATGTAAATATTGAGAACCTTTCTGAAGCGGGGGACAGTTACACCTGGGACTTCGACGACGGCTCGCCTCCGCTGAATGTGTCCGACCTGCAGCCGGTTTCCCACACCTTCGTCAATGATCAGGCTTCGTTAGGATTCTATAATATCAGGCTTGATGTCACGAATAGTTGGGGCTGCACTGATTTTATCTCGCAGACTGTTACTGCCTACCCGAGTGTAGATGTGGATTTTGAACGCGATTCGGCAGGTTGTTCCCCTTTCAATTCGCAATTCACGAACACTTCCCAGAGATCAACCACCTATGAATGGGATTTTGGGGATGGTGGATACAGCTATGTGTCTGAACCGGGACATACATTTGTGAATACGGGGGGTAATGACACGGTTTTCTATGTGAAGCTGATAGGAGCTTCCGCCTATGGATGTACCGATTCCATGACCAAAGAGGTACTGGTCTATCCATCTCCCGAGGCCAGGTTCAGCTATACGCCCATCTACCAATATTTCCCGAGCACGACAGTTGATCTGGTAAATGAAACCAGTGCGGGTACATACAATTACGAGTGGGACTTTGAAGACGGTACAACTTCCACACTAAGGGATCCAGGGTCACATACCTACGGCACATGGGGAGAATACTACATCCACCTGAGGGCATACAGCGATCATTGCGCTGATTCGGTGGTTCACTGGATATATATCTTTCCACCACAACCGGTTGCGGACTTCGTGCCTGACGTAGATTCGGGGTGTGTGCCCCTGACCGTATCTCTGACCAATCTTTCCATGTACGGAAATGAGTATCTGTGGGAATTCGACGATGGGACCACCTCCTCTTCCTTTGAACCCACCCATACATTCACCGAGCCAGGTTACTTCAATGTTAAATTGACTGTGGTTGGAGAAGGAGGTGTAGATTATACATTCCGGGAATTTGATATCTATGTGTTGCCTGAACCGGATTTCTATGTAAAACCCGACCTGGTCATGCTACCGGACGAGGAAGTAAAGACATTTAACCTGTCCAAATATGGTGTCACCTATCTGTGGGATTTTGGAGACGGGACAACCGTCTATGCCCAGGATACTTCTCACCTGTATACCGCGCCGGGAGTCTATGATGTGGCCCTCACCGCCACCACCGAACATGGCTGTGAAGCATACAAGCTCATACCGGAGGCAGTTACAGTGATCGCTGAGGGATATATTCTGTTCCCCAATGTTTTCAGGCCCAATATGTCTGGACCGATCAATGGTGCCTACAATCCCAGCGAGCACCTAAACCAGGTATTTTACCCGGTCCATGAAGGGGTGATTGAATATGAATTGAACATATACAGCCGCTGGGGCGAGCGTTTGTTCCATACCAGGGATATCAGCCGGGGATGGGACGGCTACCACAATGGAACCCTCTGTGACCAGGGAGTGTATGTCTGGCAGGTCAGGGTTGTTTACACGAACTTGAAGACTGAGAACCTTGCCGGGGATGTGACCCT
>CAYRLP010000022.1:3534-12575 GCA_964424935.1 uncultured Bacteroides sp. | reverse complement strand
ACCCGGAACCTTTTCATAACCGTACCCAGCAGCCTGCCGGCAACCTGGGGCTCCAGGGCTTTTGCCATGGAAGGTATGTAAATAAAGAAATTTGTGAACATTCCACCGATCCATGCCACCGTGGCGATCAGGTGAATCCACTTAAGGGTGATAGAAAGCAACATATCCACTTGAATCTTTATTAGTGAAGTAAAGTTTTACAAATATGCAGATTATATATCAGTAACCTAATTGTTCTGCATTTGTTTTAGGAAAGGCATGGATTTCTCATACTGATCCCAGTCCTTCCATCACTGAAACAAGTGCGGAGGAACTGCCTGCATGTGAATAGTAGCAAGCTTTGCTAGGTATTCTGTAACGCTTCCAGGACCCGTTCCGGGATCATGGGCAGCTGGAACAGTCTTGCGCCGGTCGCATTGAATATGGCATTGGCCACAACCGCGCCCATGTTGATGATGGCAGGTTCTCCTCCACCCTGGGGAGGATCGTTCCTTGCATCCACAAACACGGTCTCGATCTTGGGAAGCCATGAAAACCGGGGGATCTCATAAGTATCAAAATTGCTGGTATGGATCCTTCCGCCCTCAAACTGAATGTCTTCAGTCAGGCAATAACCCAGGCCCATGGTGATACATCCTTCCATCTGTATCCTGGCACCTTCTGGATTAATGACATGTCCCATATCCTGGACGCATACGACCCGTTTAACATTCACCGCACCAGTGCTTCTGTTTACATGGACTTCCGCCATAAGGGCCACATAGGTACCTGCATCAATTCCGCAGGCCAGGCCGTACCCGTGATCCTCGGGGAAGTTGCTGGTAGGACCGAATTTCTCCCCTATAGTTTCCAGAACCCGGATCATTTTCTGATCTTTCAGGTTCATCACCCGAAATGTCAGAGGATCGATGCCGGCACGGTGAGCCATGATATCGATCTGGGATTCCCGTGCGAAGCTATTGGTGTTGTTTGCCGGGGCCCTCCATGCTCCTACTGCAATGGGATGGGATGTGGACCTTCCACTCCAGCCCGAACCATGTACTTTCGTCTGATGATTAGGAAAATCATAGAACTGCTGTGAGCCCCTCTCACCTGCACAATAAACGCCATAGTCCCAGAAGGTGAATTTGCCCTGGTTCGTTATTCCGGATTTTATTTTTACAACTCCGGCTGGTCGGTAGGTATCAAATAGGAACTCTTCCTCCCTGGTCCATCCCACCTGGACCGGTTTCCCGGTGGCTTTTGCCAGAAGGGCCGCTTCAAGGGCCTGCCGGTTTGCAGTTTTACCTCCGAAGCCTCCGCCTACAAAAACAGGTTTTACGCGAACATTCTCTGCCGGGAATCCCAGAGCCTCGGCGATCTGGTCCTTGAGAGGAAAGGGGTTCTGGGTGGATGCCCAGATGGTAGCCTTCCCGTTCTCGATGGTCGCTGTGGCCGTATGCGGCTCCATGGTTGCATGGGCCACGTACCCGTCCAGGTATTCATTGTCAAAAATGACATCAGACTGTTTGATTCCTGTATCCAGGTTCCCGCCTTCGGCAACGGTCTCGCCTTCAGGGGCAACACTGAGCAGATGTTCAAAGATGGTCTTTTCATTTATATCGGATCCGGGGGTTTCAAAATCGGCCTGAATCATGCCGAGGGCTTCCCCGGCCACGTCAGGTGATTCATGCAATACGGCGATGAGGTCGTCTTCACGGACCACCGTTATGCCCTCCATCTCCTGTACCGGGCCCAGGTCCACTAACCGCAGGGTCGAGTCGCGGGAAGGAGCCCTCAGTATTTTGGCGTACAGCATCCCCGGCAACTGGATATCACCCGCGAATTTGGCACGGCCCGTTACTTTCTCCAACGCGTCCGCTCTCAGGTAGTCCGAACCGGAAATGGTCAGTTCCCCGGCGGATTTTACCGGCACGTTCTCGTCCAGGATCTTGGCGATCTTCTTTCCCCTGGTGATCTCGCCATAACTAAGCCTGTTATTTTCATTCTCTTTATCATAGACCATCCCATTTCGGGTGGCAAGCCGGTCCTTCGGTACATTCATTTCCTGTGAAGCCAGTTCGATCAGGGTAGCCCTGGCCTCTGCCCCGGCTGCCCTCAGGGGAGGGCCGAAAAAGCGGGTCGACATGGATCCGAAGGTGCCCATATCCCACGGGCACAGATCGGTGTCCCCCATGACCATTTCGATGGATTCGAACTGGACGTCCAGTTCATCGGCCAGCATCTGCGCCAGCGAAGTAATGATTCCTTGTCCCATTTCGATCTTTCCTGTAAACAACTTCACCTGGCCATCCTCCTGAATCAGCAGATATCCGTTGAAATCTTCCGGTTGCCGTTGCTGACGCTGCTGGGCCAGGAGCACGGGATCACCAGCCGTAAAGGCAATGACGATTCCCCCGCCCAGGTATTTCAGGAAATCCCGCCTGTCCACATCAAAAGGAGATTTTATATCCTTAAAATCCTTCTTCATATATTTCGGTTCTTTCATAGCTTTTTCCCTCCTTTCAGTTCTTTGGCGGCAGACTGGATCGCCTGGACCACCCTTGTATGGGATCCACACCTGCACAGGTTATCATCCATGCCCTGGATAATCTCCTCGTAGCTTGGATCGGGATTTTTGTCCAGCAGGCCGTAGGCTGTAAGGATCATACCCGGGGTACAATAACCGCATTGCAATGCATCATGTTTCATAAATGACTCTTGCAGAAGATGGGGTTTCCCGTTCACGGCCAGTCCTTCTATGGTGACCACTTTTTTTCCTTTCACTTCGCTTACGGGGACCGTACATGCTCTGACCGGTTCCCTGTCGATCAGTACGGTACATGCCCCGCAATATCCGATCCCGCAGCCGTATTTGGTCCCGGTCAGTCCGAACTGGTTCCGCAATACCCACAACAGGGTATACTCCCTGTCCATTCGAAACCTGACTTTTGAACCGTTCAATGTAAATTTCAGGATTGTATCCACAATGACCTCCTTTGATTTTAGGTGTTTGCCTAAAGTTAATGTGTTACCACATATAAGTCAAATGTCCACTTTTTGGACTATCGCTTGCGAATAGACGGATTAATACGGAACTTTAGGGAAATCCATCCATTATGAAACAGGCTATTTTTTCAAGAACACTAATTGCAGCAGCCGTGCTGCTTTTTTCCATTGCAACCTGCTACGGGCAAGATGACCCCTATGATCTGGTTGCAGGAACATGGACCAAATCCATGGGTGAAAGAACCATTAAATTCACGATGAAAGCGGATCATACCTACCAGGTGGACTTTGCCGGGGATGAAGGAATAGATGTGTCTGGCAAATTCGAGATATCCGGCACAAGGATCACCTTCAATGATGATGAGGGGGACTACAGCCAGAATGCGCCGCCAGGAGTGTACGAATTCAAGCTGAGCGATTCATCCCTGGTATTTAAATGGATCGATGATCCTGTAACCGAAAGAAGCATGTTGGTGGAAGGAAGCTGGTCCAAAGCCGAAGATGACTAAGATTGCAATTATCGGGGGGACCGGCTTGGAGAACCCCGAAATCCTTAAGAACGCGGAAGAGGTCAGCGTGGGAACCCCTTATGGTAGTCCGAGTTCGACCTTTCTAACGGGGACTATCGAAGGCGTCGGGGTGGCCCTTCTGTCCAGGCATGACCGGGATCATTCCATTCCCCCGACCCAGGTGAACAACCGTGCCAATATCCATGCGATCAAAGCACTGGGATGCACGCATATTCTTGCCACCACCGCGTGCGGAAGCCTCAGGGAGGAGATCAAACGGGGCGATATTGTTATCCTGGACCAGTTCATTGATTTTACCCGGCGTCGGGATCTGACTTTCCATACGGACTTCAAGGAGGGGCTGCAGCACACAGCCATGGCCGATCCGTTTTCAGGTGAATTGAGGGACCTGCTGATCTCCAATTCGCGGGCCCTGGGACTTTCATTCCATGAACGGGGAACCGTAATCACCATCGAGGGTCCCCGGTTTTCCACGCGCGCCGAGTCCAAAATGTTCCGGATATGGGGAGCTGATGTGATCAACATGTCCGTGGCCCCGGAGGTTATCCTCGCCAACGAAGCGGGGATCCCATACAGCGCCATCGCCATCAGTACGGACTATGATGCATGGAAAGAGGATGAAGCCCCGGTCACCTGGGAGGAGGTACTGGCTATTTTCAAAGAGAACGTGGATCACATCATCCGCCTGATCCTCAAAACCCTGCCCATGATTTGAAAAACCAACAACTTGCAAAAAATCTGACGATGTCAAATAAGTTAAAAGCAGTTATCGGGCTCATGCTGGCGGGCCTGTTTGGGATCCAGGAATACCCTGAGGTACTCGCTCAGGAGACCATCGATGTGGGCGAGACGGGCTGGGAGGTGAAACGGCCCGTCATGGCAGCGGCCTGTGAATACGGATGTCCGTGGGGCGAACTGGGTGATTTTGTCAGGGAGTCCATGGAGCCCTTTGGATATTCCGTGATTCTCTGCCGGAACTGCAACCGCATGTATGGACCCGGGCTTGTATCCAGACGTGATTATCCACCTCCGCTGGATGAGGACAATCTCCGTAATGGGACCAATATTCGGGTCGATGCACGGGTAGACTTTGGGGTCACCGCCAGTGCGTTCTTGCACAGCGCCTACCACGGGAACTTTGGCAATACGGAGCCCTATGATAACCTCAGGCTTATAGCTAAGATAGAGGATCCGTTTTATTTTCTGATAGCCGTCCGGAAGGAACTGGGGATCACCAGCATGGAACAGGTCAGACAACAGGAGATCCCGATACGGATATTTGGGACGGGCGGGGAACTGGCCACTATTCTTGATTATTATGAAATCTCCCGGGAGGACATAGAATCCTGGGGCGGAAAGATACGGGTGTCCCTGGAAGATGCGCTGAACGGCGATTTTGACCTGATTACGGGTTTCCTGGCAAGCCCGAGCATGAATCCCGAATCTTCCTACTGGACCATCCTGAGTCAGCGCTTTGATCTCTATTTCATGGAGCTTCCTGAGGACCTGCTCAACCGGATCGCCGAACAGAACGTGGATTCGGAACCGGTGGAGGCCCAGCACAGTTTGCTTCGGGGAATGGACAGGCGGATCAGGACCCTGGGGAGATCAGGAGAATCCATTTTTGCGCGTAACGATACACCGGAGCAGGCAGCCTATGACCTTGCCCGGGCCATCGATGAAAACAAGGGGGCCCTGAAATGGTTTATCCGGGTCTATTTTTACGATCCCGAGACGGTCTGGCAGAATTTTGGCGTACCGCTGCACCCGGGTGCGGAACGCTATTATCGCGAGGTCGGTTATATTAAGGACTGAGCAGCAGTATCTCAGTTCCTAGCTTGCAGGCAGAGCTTTCCTGGCCTCCCGGTCCGGATCGTTCTGCACTTCGCTTTCATCGTTCAGAATCATCACTTCACCCTTCTCAGCTGTATATGCCGGCCATGGAGGTAAATCCCCAACATTGGGATCCCCGGTTTTCATAAACTGAAGCAGGGCATCCGACATCCTGTCCGACAGTTTGCGGGGACGGGCTCCCCCTCCTGTATGGGTCAGCATTACATCGGTGTTACTGAACCAGAAGCAGATATCCAGGCAATGGAAGGCTCTCATACGGTTGTCAAACAGGGGTGGCTGCCAGCCAAACCATGCCAGGTACACCGGGGCAGACTGTCTGGATTTAGAGTCGGCCAATTCCACAGTGGATTGCCTGTTAGCGCTGATATATGCCCATATCTCCACCGGCTTTTTATCCGGGAAGGCCTTTGCATAAGCCAGTACCACCTCTTCCGCTTTATCCCCCAGTCCGGCAGTGAATCCGGCCCTTTGCCGAACCTGCTCCACCACTTCATCCAGGGTGATGTTTTCCAGGGCAGCGTTGGTGCGGCTTGGCGAGAGTTCTTCCGTAGTTGAACTGATGATCATTGGTACCTGATCGGCCAGAGGTGTTGGTTCCGTATAGTAGGGATCCTGCGGAAGCACCACTCCATCTATGACCGGTGCAAATCCTCTGCCGAATCCTACAGCTCCTCCCTGATCCGCTGCATATTTATCGGCAGCCCGGTTCGCCAGGGCATAATACTCCTGCCAGGGCATTTCCTGCAGCTTGTCAATCTCACTGGCCTGAAGACCGGCTTCCTTCAGGATATATTCGCCCATTCTCTCACTCTGTTCCTTCCTCTGGGACAGCCTCAGGGAGCCGCTTAGCACAACGGCTTTGTGGAATAAGCCTTTCGCTTTAGGCATGGCCGTGGCCGTGGTCACTTTGGATCCTCCGCCCGATTGTCCCATGATGGTTACATTGGCGGGATCCCCTCCGAAATTCTCGATGTTGTCACGTACCCACTCCAGGGCCGCCACCAGATCAAGCATCCCCACGTTTCCTGAAAAAGCATATTTTTCTCCTCCCACACCGGCCAGGTTGGAAAATCCCATGGGGCCCAGGCGGTGGTTCACCGAAACAAATACCACATCCCCCTTCCGGCTGAAATTCTCCCCGTTGTAGCCGTCCTGTTCGATACCGTTCCCGTTGGTAAATCCCCCTCCGTGGAACCATACCAGGACGGGCCTGAGCTTCCCGTCGGCCACGGCCGGGGTAAATATGTTCAGGCGCAGGCAGTCCTCGCTCACATCATCATAATTCCAGTGATCCGCAAAGGAAGCATAAGCGTTGGCATATCGGTTTTCCATAATCTGGGGTGCGGAATTGCCCCACCAAACCGCCGGAAACACATCGTCCCATGGTTCGGGTTTCTGCGGAGGCATAAACCGGTTCGATCCGGAGGTCGGTGCTCCATAGGGGATTCCAAGGAAGTAGTGGATGCCCCGGAGTACATAGCCTTTAACCCGGCCATAACGGGTTTCGGCCAGTGCAATATCATCGCCGATGAACAGGATCTGATCGTCCTGACCAGTTTCCCCTTCTGCAGGAGTGGCACATGATGTCAGGGGCAGGGTGGAGGCCAGGCCCAAACCAGCAGCTCCAGCTCCCATGGTCTGAAAAAAGTCTCTTCGGTTGGTTTTCATGATTTAGATGTTAAGGTGTTTGCAGGTTCAAATTAATCATTTCTCGGGAACCTGCAGACCTGAAAAGGTTCAATATTGCGGGTTTGCCGGTCCTGAAGGCATGTGAAACTTAATATGGATTCTTTGTTTCATATATGAATTTATCAGTAAATTGATGTTCCCTAGTTATTAACGCTTTGGATTAAGACCGGTTCCCTCATGCAGAAGCCGAAATTTCAAATCGGAGCCTCCGTCAATACGGCAAATGAGTTGAAAAGATCGATCGATCTTCAACTAAGGTACGTCGGCAGGATGTTTGATCCACTTCAGAAAGAGGTGGGTCAGGCCATCCATGAAACAAGGCAAACATGTAAGAAGTGCCGGGCCATGGTCAGACTCATACGTGATTCCATGGGATATGCTGCTTATTACAGGGAAAATAGCAATCTGAGGGACTTGCAGAGGGAACTGGCCCGGCTCCGGGATGCGGATGTTCAGCAACAACTGTTCAGCAGACTATCTAAAAAGTACCCGGGGGACACCGGTAAAAGCTGGTTTTCCGGACTGTTGGAAGATGCAAAAATAAATTACAATCAGCAACTGGATCATTTTCTGGAGGGGAACGTGGCTGCTCAAATCTCTGACCGTGCAAGGAAGGCGGCCGCTTCGATTAAAACATATGAGCTGTCCGGTCAAGGATTCAGTATTATAGAAGGAGGATTGACCCGGATTTACAGGCAGGGACGGGAGATGGGTACGATGGTCTTTTCTGATACAGCCGGGGAGCTTGAAGTACATAATTTGCGGAAGAAGGCCAAGTATCTGCAATACCAGCTTTCCTATCTCAGCGGTGTTTTTGAGGCCCTTTTTACCGCCATGAGCCGTACCCTGGAAACACTCACTGAGAACCTGGGGTATTTTAATGATCTGTATCTCGCATGCAACAGAATAGAGGAATATGCCGAGGCTAATGATCTCCGGCCAGAGGATCATGGAAGCTTACTGGATAGATTAAGGGAAGAGATGCAGCAGCTGAAATCGGATTCCCTTCCGATCTATGTGAATATATACAGTGAACCTACAAGGGCATTTATCAGAAGGACCGGGGGATACTGGGAATCCTATTACTCAGCTTTGAAACACAAGGGAAAAAAGTAAAAAACCAATTATAAAACCAGGTATATGAAAGCAAACCTGCCCAAGAGACTGAAGGTATATGAAAATACCATAGCCTCGCTGGATAAGCATTTGCCTGTCTGGCAACATGTGAAAGAAATGACCAGGACCCATGACCGCTTTGTGCGAAACTTCAAGAAACTAAAGGACCACAAAGCAGTGCTTGACCGGGATCTTAAATCCATGAGGGATAAACATTTGAGAATACGCAAGGAGCTGGTTGACCGGATCATTCCTGTGCTGGGAGTCATCTCCATGTTTGCGGAAGATTTAGGGAATAAAGTCCTTAAGAAACAGTTCTCCGTCAAGGCAAAGCAGGTGGGGAAAATGAAGGACTCCCAATTGCTTACACTTTCAGAAGCTGTGATTTCGATAAGCACGGGTGAGAAGAAAGGAAAGTCCGGGAAGTTGAATCCTTCTGACTACGGACTGACCAAAGAAATGGCCGAGGGAATTAAAACAAAATGGAACGAACTCAAGGGTTCCCTAGAGTCCTTGAAAGAAACCAGGAAGGAAAGAAACAGATCAACACAGGCAGCCGAGCGCCTGATCAGCAGAAACGACAAACTTCTGAAATCCAGGACAGACAAGTTTGTCCTTCTTTTCAGGAAAAGCAATGCGGCATTTTACCAGGATTATAAACAGGCCCGGAAAGCCCGGAGCACAAAACCGGAAGCAGCACCTGTAAAATCCAAAGCCGTTGCTAAACCAAAACCAACTGCTAAACCAAAAGCTCCGGTCAAAGCATCTGCAAAGGCTAAACCAGAAGCTCCGGCCAAAGCTGCGGCATCGGCTAAACCGGAACCCAAGCTGGAACAGGCAGAGACCGTGTAATCATTGGATACC
>CAYRLP010000022.1:264-3524 GCA_964424935.1 uncultured Bacteroides sp. | reverse complement strand
CCCCATGACGTATTGGCCCTGGGGCCCATTTCCAGGACAAGCCTGCCTCCCATAACTGCCTCGTGGGGGAACCATGGCCTGTTCAGGGGCTCCCCGTTCAGGGTGGCCGACTGGATGTATTTGTTCTCCGGGGAGGCATTCAGGGCCTCAATAACGAAGATCTCCCCGTTCCCCAGATCCACAGTCACCTGTTCGAACACAGGGCTGCCCAGGGTATAGACCGGATCACCCGGTGTGACCGGGTAGAATCCCATGGATGAGAAGACCACGAAGGAACTCAGACCCCCGCCATCCTCATCGCCCGGGACCCCCATCAGGTCGTTCCGGAACCACTCGGCCAGCAGCTTGCGGATGCATTTCTGGGTTTTCCAGGGCTGGCCGGCATAATTGTAGAGGTAAGGGATGTGCAGGGAGGTCTCGTTGCCCATGGAGAACTGTCCCACGTTCCCCGTATGGTCCGGAAGCTGTGCATAGAAAGCATATTTACTGCGTCCGAGTGGCTCGTTGAACATCCGATCCAGTTCGTCCGCAAAGGCCTGTTTTCCCCCCATCAGTTCCACCAGGTCGGGGATATTGTGGGGAACATCCCATCGGAAAATCCATCCGTTGTTCTCGTCATAAAACCGCCTGGCACCCATTCCCCCGGAAAACTTGTAATCGAAGGGTTCAATGAAGTTCCCGTCTGAATCCCTTGGATGAAAAAACTTTGTCTCCCTGTTAAAAAGCTTGCGGTAATTATAGGAAGCCTCCCGGAAATAGGATGCATCTTCCTCCTTTCCCAGGTCCATGGCAAGCTGGAAAAGGCACCACTGGTCATAGGCCGTTCCGAGCGTAACGGCCACTGGCTGCCTGCCTTCGAAACCGTGGACCTCGGGGATGGTCTCCTTTTCCCCTTCCCGGAGGGCCGGGATATATCCGTGCTCTTTGTAGAACCGGTCCAGCTCCCCGGCAGGCCGGTCCGACCAGGGGGCCAGTGTTTTTTCCATGACCGCCCGGCTGGAAGCCTCATAGGCTTTGTCCAGGTCGAAATTACGGAGCCCTTTCCGGTAGGCATCAAGGACGGATGCCACTCCGTGGTTTCCGTTCATGGCGCGCATGTCACCGGTGATCCCGGGAAAGGTAGGCATCCAGAGATGCTCCATCTGCTCTGCCGACAGAACCAGGGAGCGAAGGATGTCTTCTTCTCTGTCCGGATCGATCAGGATCCTCAGGGGATGGTGAGCCCGGTAGGTGTCCCAGATCCAGTCGTCTGTGTAAAACGGGCGACGCTGGTCGCTATGTATCTGCCTGTCAAAGGGGCTGTAGTAGTGGCCGTTTTCGGAAATACTTACAGGCCTTTCGTAGCACCTGTATAGGGAGGTATAAAAAACGACACGCTCCTCCCGGGTACCTCCTTTGATCCGGATCTTCCCCAGCGCATAGTTCCACAACTCCCTCCCTTCTGCCTGAACTTCGGCAAGGCTAAGGTCCGCCATCTCACGTTCCATATTTGCAAGTGCCTGGGACTCATCGATATAAGAGATGCCATATCTTACCAGGATACGTTTCGTTCCACCGGGGAATTCCAGAGCAAGGCATGCATCGCCTTTTACGGAACCAGGATCCCGGACCCAGGTCCCCTCCTTCCAGGCAAATACTCCGGAAGGTGCCTCCGAAGGAACCAGAAAGATGTATACCCTGGTATCGTTGCCGATCACCTGATATCCGCTGACGGCCTTTCCGTCCCACTTCAGGGATCCATTCCGGGAGTTGAGGACCAGGTACAAGGGAGCATCCTTTTCAAATCGGAACTCATAGGCAGCGGACTGGTGGGAGATGCCGAAATCGACCTGTATCCCCTGTTCGTCCAGGAAGACCGAATAGGAGTAAGGTGTCAGTTTTTCCTGATCGTAACTATATTCCATCACCGGCTGCAGTTCGGCCCGGTTTCCCTGGTACGGGCTCAGGGAAAAAGCTTTGCTGCCCCGGTGGCCCGTGAGAACAAGGGGCAGCCCCCGGAGGGTCCGCCCGGTATAATCCGGCCGGTTGGGGGTAACCCGCAGCAGGCTGTTGGGAAGATGAATGGTCGGAAAGGTGGGGACCAGCAGGTGGCTGATGTTTCCCATGTAGGGATTTACCAGGTCCACAGGTTCTTCGGGATCGCTGTTTTCATCCCCCCTGGGTGCGGTACAGGATACGCTGAGCAGGGCCAGTAATCCCATGAGGGATTTCATGTAAAGTTTCATAGCCGGTCAGTTTGAAGTTTGCATGCAGAATTTGTTACGGGACGATTAAAATGTACTGACAAGATAAAATAGTTCTGCCATTCCCGGATAACTTCAGGCGAATGCTTTAATTTAGCAATACATGATCCAGTAACGGAAGTTGAAAGCTTAGCTGCGATTGATACCTATACGAACCATACTCTGGCTGGTACTACTCCTGCTAGTCCGGACCCTGTCCGGACAGGGGTCCGTTGAACAGGTGAATGAACCGTATCCGGCTCATGCCCACAACGATTACAACCATGAACGTCCCCTAAGCGATGCCTTGGAGCATAATTTCCGGAGCATAGAGGCGGATGTGTTTTCCACTGGAGATTCCCTGTATGTGGCCCATAACCGGAAAGATATACAGCCGGGAAGGACACTCAGGGCGCTCTACCTGGATCCGCTGGACAGCTATCTGGCAGGAGGAGGGGGGAGCCTGTATGACAGTGTACGTCCGCTTATCCTGCTCATCGATATCAAGGACAACGGGCTTTCCACCTACCGGGTACTGGACCGTATCCTGCAGGATTACCGGGGGATGCTTTGCATGGCCACTCCAGAGGGAACCATCCCGGGAAAGGTGATGGTTATCGTTTCCGGGAACCGCCCCATCGAATACATGATGGAACAGGAGGTACGATTGGCATTTGTGGACGGTCGCCTGCAGGATCTGTCCGCACATTACACTTCTTCCCTGATGCCCCTGGTCAGCGACAACTGGACCAAATATTTTTCATGGAAGGGGAAAGGGGATGTGCCCCTGAAAGAAAGCAGTCAGCTGAAAACTTATGTCACCCAGGCCCATGAAAACGGTCAGCTGATCCGGTTCTGGGCTACAGAGGACCAGCCCGGGAAGGAACGTGATGCAGTCTGGACGCTATTACTGGAATCCGGGGTGGACCTGCTCAATACTGATGATTTGGAGGGACTGCGGGCCTTCATCACTGCGCATCAGCCATAAAAATTAAAATCAATACATATGAAAATCTGGGTATTTTTTTTCTTGCTCCT
>CAYRLP010000022.1:0-254 GCA_964424935.1 uncultured Bacteroides sp. | reverse complement strand
GGAAAGTTTTCTTTATGAACCCCTGAATTATGTTCAGTCGGTTGAAAGCGGGACCCGCTCCCGGGACGGGAATCCAGGCCCTGCCTACTGGCAGAACCATTCGGATTATAATATCTCGGTCAGGCTGGATACGGCAGAAGGAAAGATCTACGGATCGGAAGAGATCACCTATTACAACGACAGCCCGAATACACTGCGCACCATAGTCCTTCGCCTGTACCCCAACCGGTACAAACGGGGAGCGGTCCGTGATG
>CAYRLP010000021.1:6360-12981 GCA_964424935.1 uncultured Bacteroides sp. | reverse complement strand
GTACAGACCTGATCGAGTCCAGGGAGCACCGGCTGGTAGAAGAGATCAAACTCGCTGTGATCGAACTCATCCATCAGATGAACAACGTGGATTCCATCGTCAGGAAATCCGAGTACCTGGTGGAGAAGATCGGGCTTTCCTATCCCTACCTTTCCAGGATCTTTTCAGCCCATGAACATATCACCCTTGAAAAGTATATTATCCTGAACAAGATAGAGCGGATCAAGGAGCTGATCGACCAGGAGGAGTTTACCCTCAGTGAAATTGCGTTTATGATGGATTACAGCAGCGTCCAGTACCTGTCCAACCAGTTTAAGCAGGCCACCGGAATGACGGTAAGCGACTACAAGGAGAGCGACCGTTCCTCCAAAAGACCCCTGGATCGCCTGTATTAAAGACTGTTACAGGATTGATCCTAATTTCATTACATAATCCCCGTATTTCATAACAGGCCATCCGGCAATTTCACGGAAATTTGTATGGACATATTTAAATATATTAATATAAATGTAAAGATATGAAAACGTTTAAATTCAGATTGGCCGGATTCATGGCCATTGTACTTTTTACTTCCGTTTCCATAACCCAGTGTACGGAAACTGCCGGGGTGGAGGGAAACCAGGATGCCTTATTAAAAACAACCGATGCAGGTAGCCAGGAGGTGTATCTATCGGACGAGGAAATGGATGGGATCCTCTTTATGAGGGAAGAGGAGAAGCTGGCCCGGGACGTCTATCTCCATCTGCATGAGATTTTTCCGCTGCGACCTTTTTTGAATATTTCAAAAAGTGAGCAGGCGCACATGGATGCCACAAAATATCTCATAGACCTTTACGGTCTGGAGGACCCTGTCGGAGAAAATCCCGAAGGAGTATTCCAGAATGAGGAGCTGCAGGAACTCTATGATGCCCTCATTGAACGGGGCAGTACTTCCAGGGAAGAGGCTTTGAAAGTGGGCGCCCTGATCGAGGAGGTGGATATCATCGATCTGCAGGCCCAGCTTGATTCCGTGGCGAAGCAGGAGGAAGTAATCCGGGTGTACACCAACCTGTGCCGGGCCTCAGGGGCACATCTGCGTGCATTTACCGGGGTTCTTGACCGGTATGGGGTGACCTACGTTCCCGTTGAGCTTAGCCAGGAGGAATATGACCGGATTCTGGCCGAATAAGCCGAATTCTGGTCGGATAAACTGCATCAGGCAGGATAAACCGGATCCCGCTTAGATGCAAGCCTAGTCGAGGGGTAAGAGGACCTTAAAGGTGGTCCCTTTCCCCTCTTCTGATTCCACCAGGATCTGGCCCTGATGGTTGTTAATGATCTGACGGCAGAGGCTGAGTCCGATTCCGGAGCCTTCCGGTTTGGTGGAGTAGAATGGCACGAAGATTTTTTCCAGGACATCGGGCATTATGGCAGGTCCGTTGTTGTGAACCTCCAGGGAAACATGATTGAAGACGCGCTTGGCGCTGATGCGGATCAACGGATTTTCGATCCCCCCGATCGCTTCTGTGGCATTCTTAACTATATTGATCAGGACTTGTTTGATCTGGGCCGGATCTGCCGAGATAACCATGCGGCGGAGTCCCGGGGACACGGAACAGGTGATTCCCTTATCCCTGCAGGGAATCTCATACAGGTCCAGAAGCTCCTGAAGAATATCTGAAACAGGTACCTGTTCCATGCTGGGGGCGGGAAGCCTGGATAACTGGCGATAACTTCCGATGAATTCTGCCAGTGCCCGGTTCCTTCCGGAAATTGTCAGCAATGCGGTATGCAGGTCGTCGATGGTTTTCTGGGAAACTTCGCGGATATTTTTGGGTTTTCCGTTGTTTTCAAGCAACATGATCCCGGTTTCCGTGAGCGAGGCAAGCGGAGTCAGGCTGTTCATGATTTCATGGGCCATAATGCGGCTGATAGTCCTCCAGGATTCGATCTCCTTTTGTTCAATTTCCGGCTCAATATCCTGGAAGGTGATGATCTTTACCACAGATCCTCCGATCTTTACGGAATTCAGTATGACCAGCAGCTGCTTCCCGGTCGGGGTATGATGGAGACTGATCATCTGCCTGCCCGATTCGCCCATGCCTTCCACCACATCCGTAAAATGGGGGACACTTTTCTTTACATCGGCCCAGCTGGGATTCCGGGTATTGTATAAACCGAGGATTTTCAGGGCCAATGGGTTAATCAGTTCCGGCTCCCCGCCTTCATCCAGGGTGAGGACAGCGGTATGAATGTGTTCCAGGATGGTCTGTAGGTATTGGTACTGGGTTTCTTTCTCGATCCGGGCCGAGGCAATGGCCCGGATGATTTCCTGGGCTGAATCGGCCAGTCCTTCAAAACCGAGTCCGGCTGCCTTGTCCCGGATGGTCTTGTTAAAATCCCCGTAGCGGATGGATTCAAGCAGGGAGGATACAATCTGATTGGTGCGGGCTATGGTGTGAAACAGTTCCAGGATCAGGATCAGCAGAAGGATGGCTATGCTTATTACGGTAAAAATCCGGGCCTGCTCCCCGATTACGATCGCCAGGGCCAGCATGGCCCCGAAGATCAGAATCAGCCGTATGGATATACGGAGCAGGTATTTATTGAAGGTCATATTTCTTCATTCTTCGGTAGAGAGCATTCCGGTCAATCCCCAGATCGCCGGCGGCCCGGGTGACATTCCCCCGGTTTGTGATCAATGCTTTCCGGATCAGTGCTTTCTCATTCTCCTCAATGTTCAGGGTGGCCTGGGAGGAGGGCATACCCGCGGTTGATCCCAGCTGGTCGAACCGGATCTGCCTGTCTTCGGCCATGATAACCCCCCGGGCCAGGGTATTCTGCAGCTCACGTACGTTTCCCGGCCAGGGGTATTGCTGCAACTGTTTCATGCTTTTTCTGCTGATCTCGAGCCCGGGTTTTCCATATTTCCGGCAGGTCTCCTCCAGAAAGTGACTTGCAAGCTCGGGAATATCTTCAATGCGCTCCCGCAGGGGAGGGATCACCAGTTCAATGGTATTCAGCCGGTAGAGTAGGTCGCGCCGGAAGGATCCGTCTTCTACCATCTGCTGGATGGGCTGGTTGGTGGCCGAAATCAGCCGGATATCTATGGGAATATCCGTATTTGCACCTATCCGTCGAATGGTCCGCTGTTCGAGTACGGTAAGCAATTTGGTCTGCATGGTGACCGGCAGGTTTCCGATCTCGTCCAGAAACAGGGTCCCTTTTTCAGCCAGTTCAAAACGGCCCGGCTTATCCTGAATGGCCCCGGTAAAGGCTCCCTTCTGGTGTCCGAAGAGTTCCGATTCAAACAGTGTTTCAGGGATGGCCCCCATATCCACACCCATAAAAACGGAGGTGTTGCGGTTTGAATAGCGGTGGATGGTGCGGGCCACCATTTCCTTGCCGGTCCCGTTTTCACCCAGGATCAGGACAGAGGCATCGGTGGGTGCAATGATCCGGATGTTCTCCTTAAGCTTTTTCATGGCATCCGATGTGCCAAGGATCTGCACAAAAGGCATATCCCCATCAGCTTCCAGGGTCCGGGCCACATCCCTGTATTTTTCCTTCTCCCGGCTGGTCTGCTGCAATTTCAGTGCAGAAAGGATGGAGGCATGCAGTTTGGCGTTCTGCCAGGGCTTCAGGATAAAATCAAAAGCTCCGGCTTTGATCCCTTTCACGGCCAGTTCCACATCCCCGAAGGCAGTCATCAGGATCACCACGGCCCTTTTCTCCTGTTCCCGGATGGCTTCCAGCCAACGGATCCCTTCGTCCCCCTCGGTCTTTCCGCGTTGAAAATTCATATCCAGCAGGATGACGTCGAATGGTGTAAGCTGGATCAGGGGCATGATTTTTTCAGGATCGGAGAGGACCGTCACGTCAAATTCAAGCTGTTCAAGAAACATGCGTGCCGTGATGAGCACATCCGGATCGTCGTCGATGATCAGTATTCGGGATTGTTCCATTTCGGGCCTTTGTCCTACGAATGTAGAACATTCCGGCATGCTTTACAAATTGCTTCGTTATCGAACAGGAGGATGCATCAAAAACGAGCACTTCCCGGGCGATCCGGCCTAAGGACACCTTGATAACATACAGATATATAATCATATAGAGAATGTGGCATGGCCATTGTTCAGATAAGGAAAAAACACAGGATCATGGTGGAACATTATTTCAAACTCACCTTTCGTCACATCCGGAAACACCTGCTGGTTTCCCTCCTGAATATCGGTGGCCTGGCCATCGGGATCGCCTGTTTTGTTTTAATCATGCTCTATGTGAACCATGAACTCAACTACGACCGGTTCAACGAACATTTTAATGATATCTACCGGATTGCCGTGGATGCCAAAATCGGGAATACGGTCATTAAGCAAACGGGGACCCCGGCCCCCCTGCCTGCTGCGATGTACGATGAATATCCGGAGATCAGGGCCATTACGAGGATCCAGAACAGGGAGGAGAAATTTACCCTTGGTGAAAAAATATACAGTGAAGATAACATTGCCTTTGTGGATTCAACGTTCACAGACATATTCACCCTGAATTTCATAGAGGGAACACAGGGGACCTGCCTGAACGAACCCAACCAGATCCTTATGGACCGGACCACTGCCCGGAAATATTTTGGTGAAGAACCTGCCTACGGAAAGGTGGTCTATGTAAACGATACCATCCCGGTGACCGTTACCGGAGTGTTTGAAGATTTTCCAACACAGTCCCATTTTCATTTCAATATACTGGCATCCATGGTATCGCGATCCGATGCAGTCAACGGTCAGCAGTGGTTTGCCAACAACTATGCTACCTATATGAGACTGGAAGCCGGGTATCCGGCCGGACAGCTGGAGGCCAAACTGCCGGAGTTCGTAAATAAATATATGTTCCAGGGATCCTATGATGATTTCAGCGATGAAGAGAATTTCTGGGTGCTCCATCTGCAGCATATCCGGGACATCCACCTGGGTTCAGATCTGAACGGGGAGTATGAACCCAACGGAAACCTCTCCTACATCAGGATCTTCTCTCTGGTGGCATTCCTTATCCTGATTGTGGCATGCATCAATTTTATGAACCTGACTACGGCCAGTTCTTCCATCCGGGCCCGAGAGGTAGGGGTAAGAAAAACAAACGGGGCCAGCCGGAAAAAACTTCGGCAGCAATTTTTCACAGAAGCCATTATCATCAGCATTCTGGCCATGATCCTGGCCATGGGTCTTGTGGAATCCATTATGGGCCCTTACCGGAATTTCACGGGCAGGGAGATCCAGATACACTACCTGGACAATTTCCTGGTCATTCCGGGATTGCTGGCCCTGGCTATTGTGGTAGGCTTACTCTCAGGCAGTTACCCTGCGCTGTACATGAGTAATTTTTCGGCGGTGGATTCCCTGGGATACAAGGGAGTCGTACAGGCCAGGAGCTGGTTCCGCAGTGTACTTGTCCTGTTCCAGTTCGCGGTCGCTATTTTTCTGATTGCAGCGACCTTCCTGGTTCAAAAGCAACTGCACCTTGTAATGGAGGATTCACTGGGATTTAACAAGGAACAGGTCGTCCTGGTTAAAAATGCCTATTACATGGAGAACCTGAACAGCTATAAAAATGAACTCAGGGAGCATCCCGAAGTGGTCCAGGTGTCCGCTTCCTTTAATGTTCCCGGTGACAAGATCACCAACTGGGGGTTTGGCGCAGAGGGTGTGGAAAAAAGCTTCAGTCTGAATGCGAACCTTACCGATGAAAATTATGCTGAAACCATGGGCCTGGAGATGGCCGAGGGAAGATATTTTTCAAAAGAGTTCGGAACCGACACCGGGAAGATCGTTCTCAATGAAACTGCTGTAGACCTGCTGGAAATGGGTGATCCGATCGGGAAAATTACCTATTTATGGAATGACCGTACCAGACCCTATGAGGTGATCGGTGTGGTAAAGGATTATCACTGGGAATCGAAACATATGAAGGTCAGGCCGCATGCCCTCATGCTCCTGGATGAAGGATTCGGGAGTCCTTATTATCTGAGCGTCAGGTTCGCAGGTTCGGATTATCAGAAGATCCTCAAGATCCTGCAGGAGGATTGGGAGAAATATGTACCAGCCATCCCCTTTGAATATGAGATCCTGGACAAACACTACGAAGGGATCTACCAGAATGAGAAACAGACCCGGTCCCTTCTCTATGTATTCGCCATGATCGCCATTTTCATCTCCTGCCTGGGTCTTTTCGGGCTGGCATCCTTTATGGCCGAACGAAGGACCAAGGAGATCGGGATACGGAAAACCAACGGGGCCACCACCGGGAATATCCTTGGACTGTTATCCCTGGATTTTACCAAGTGGGTCCTGCTGGCCAATATAATCGCCTGGCCGGTGACCTGGTGGGCCATGAAGAAATGGCTGGAAAGCTTTGCCTACCGGGTTGGGATCCCCATCTGGATCTTTATTGCAGCCGGACTGATTGCCTTTGTGATCGCACTGATGACCGTGAGTTTTCACGCACTCAGGGCCAGCCGGCAGAATCCTGGCATCTCGCTTCGATATGAATAGACAGGGTCCGTATCAGACGGAAGGCTGAAGGCTTCGATCCAGGGACTCACCCGAGGATCTGAACCAGGAGGTGGCATGACGGTTCAGATAGAAGAGG
>CAYRLP010000021.1:5279-6350 GCA_964424935.1 uncultured Bacteroides sp. | reverse complement strand
CGCAGCCCGGGGATGATCAACCGGTCGCCGCGCAGCATCCCCCTGACTGCCTTGTTGGCAATTAATGCGGGTTCAAGTGTCTGAATTTCCTCTTCGAAGATCCTGCCCATGTTTTCCATCTGCTGCATAATGTTCTTGATAGGAGCGGGATGCACCATACTGACCGATACGCCCGTGTCTTTCAGCTCCTCTTCAAGCTCTTTGGTAAAGGCATACATTTTTGCCACCGAGTGTTGCAGGTCGGTATTGAACTGTTCCTTCCTGAACGGAAAGGGAATGATATGCTGGATGTATGAAGTGGGAAGGTCCCTGAACTGCTGAAGAAGATTCCATGTCAGCAAAGCGGCTCCCCTGAACCGGGTCTGGAAGTCGTCATTAGTGAGTTCGGAGATGCATTTCTTATCTGCTGAGGACCAGTCACAGGTAATGTTGTTGATCAGGGCTCTGATCTCGTACTTATCCCGGACACTCTGCGTAAAGGCATGTATCTCATCCTGGTTGGAAAGATCAAGCTTGACGGCGTTGACCTGAATATCGTATTTCAGCTGCAGACCAATGGAAAACCTCTGCAGGTCAATGGAGGTAGTGGAAACAACGATCAGGTTGCATTTCTTGCGCGCAATTTCGCGGGCCAGGGCTCGTCCCAGTTCTCCTTCGGCTCCCAATATGATGGTGTATTGTGAATTCATTGATTAAAAGACTACTTATATTAAAAAGACTGTTTTTTTATCAAATGGATGCGTCAATACCGTTATTTTTTCATTAAATCCTGCCCCGTGGACGCACCTTTTATCAAAAGATGCAAGAACCAAGCCAAACCCTGGCGGTATCCCTAAGTTTTCCAGCATAAAGTTGCGGATTTTGGATGGCCTTTCCTAGCGGATTTGGAGTGTCCGGAAGGCAATTCGGGGTTGAAACTTTAACAATCCGATGGTAGTTATCAACAAATGGCCGGCGGTGTATCCGGCCTTTGTTCCAGAGCTATTTCCAGATGCGCTTCAACCGGTAAATATCCCCTTTTTTCAGGGTCACGGAACCTCCTTCTGAATAGAGGGATATGGTCTCATATCC
>CAYRLP010000021.1:0-5269 GCA_964424935.1 uncultured Bacteroides sp. | reverse complement strand
GATAGGTCGACATAGGCATGAAACCGGATCAGCCCCTCTTCCCGTGTCTGGTAAGTAGCGTAATGAATCCCGGGAAAATACTGGGAAAAGCCGGTGACACCCGACCGGATCCGGTCCATGGACAGGTACTGGCTGCCGGCATCATAGGTCAGCAGCAGCTCTTCGTCAAACCTGTTTCCCAGAATGATGCCGAATTCGGCCTCTTCCGTCGCTTGGGGATCAAATTCAAAGGTCAGGTCAATTTCATACAGGGGGTATCCACGTTTGATCTCGGGTCCCACCGCAATCCTGTCTTCAATGGGTCCGGGCTTAAGCCGTTTACGAACCGACCGCAGCTTCCGGGTTTCTCTCACCGGAACGGAAGTCACCATGAACCCGTTCTGATCCTTATCAAGCCTGAGTTCCCGTGGAAGAGTCATTGCACTCCTCCACTTATACGTTGGGACCACCATGGCATACTGCCAGTTGCTCATCCATCCCAGAAAGATGCGTCTGCCATCACGGGAGGGAATGTCAGACCAGGTGACACCGGCATAGTTGTCCTTTCCATGGTCCAGCCAGCGGGGTCTACCTGAAGGATCATCGCAGATAAACCGGCTTCCGTCAAAGTCCCCGATATAATATTTGGTACCGGATCCTCCCTGTGGGCCGCCGGCACCAACACTCACCAGCAGGATCCATTTCTTTTCCTTCCCGTTCTCAAGGGAAAAGAAATCGGGGCACTCCCAAACCCCTTCATTGGGTGACATGGGGGTTGAGAACTCACTCTCTTTGTTCCAGTCAATCAGGTTGGGTGATGAATAGAACATGATCCGGTCCTGGGCGGCAAAGACCATGATCCACTTTTGACCTTTTTCATACCAACTCACCTTGGGATCCCGGAAATCCCGGATCCCCGGATTCTGCACCACGGGGTTTCCTGGGTATTTGGTCCAGCTTCTTCCCCTGTCCAGGCTGTAAGCAAGGCTCTGGTACTGGTACTGAATACTACCGGTCCTTTGCAGCTGCTGATTATGATGTGTGAAAATGGCCACCATGGGCGGATTATCCCGGGTCCCGAATCCGGAACTGTTGCTCCAGTCGATGACGGCGCTGCCTGAGAAAATCATTCCAAGACTGTCAGTGTAGAGCGCGATGGGCAGGGTCTCCCAGTGGATCAGATCACGGCTTACGGCATGTCCCCAGTGCATGGGTCCCCAGATATTGCTGTAGGGGTGGTACTGATAGAACAGGTGATACTCTCCCTTGTAATAGACCATCCCGTTTGGATCGTTCATCCACATGGAATCCGGGGAAAAATGAAACTGGGGACGAAAGGCTTCGGTACGTGCCGCATGGCCGGTATCGCCGTGCTCTTTATTCGAAGGATTGCATGAACATATGAAAAGAGTGGCCGTAAACACCAGCGCGAAAACAAGTTTCACTGATTTCTTGGTCTGGGTTTTCAAATTCATGGGTTGGATCAGGAATCTCATATACTGCTTATTGAGCGGTTGTGTTCTAGCTTATGTAACAGGGATACCCCGGATGATGTCCATCGCCCTGCTGGTAACTTCGGCTGTCCGGCCGGTGGAGGGACAACGTCCGTGACCGTTCAGCTGGGCCACAATGCTCCGGATCAGCGGCATCTGAATGTGTTCGGGCTGTTGGGCGGTGATGGTCTCGGTCTGGTCGCCCCGGACAAGAATGATCGGGGCAAAGCTGAAAATTCCGAAGCTGAGCTTTCCTTTTTCTCCGGTGACCTCCACCAGGTCCCGCTGAAATGCACGGGGCACCACAAAGTTCCAGCTGGCGCTCAGCATCAGGTTATCCGGGAGGATCAGGGAAGCGGACAGGCTGTCCTCCGGTTCGTACAAACCACCCACATTGCAGATCTTCCCCGAGACCTCCAGGGGATCGCCAAAGATGAAAAACAAAATATCCAGCGCATGGCAACCCAGATCATGGAAGTATCCGCCTCCGGCATCTTCCGGGATGACGCGCCAGGGAAGGTTATCTCGATGGTAATCCTCGTCACGGGCCGGGTAGTATTGCTGCAGGTTGATGAGCAGGATCTTCCCCAGGGTACCTTCGTCGATAATGGCTTTGACCTTCCTGAAATATTCCAGTCCCCGGCGGTAAAAAGCCACAAATACTGGAAGGCCCGCCTTCTCTCCAGCATCATTGATGATCCTGCACTCACCAGCGGTTCGGGCCATGGGTTTTTCAATATAAACCGGCTTCCCCGCTTCCAGGGTCTCCAGGGCATATTCCATGTGGGATCCGGGTGGGGTGGCAATATAGACCACATCCACCTCCGGGTTGTGTATCACCTCATGGGGATCCTCATGGACCACGGGAATACCATGCCTGGCTGCATAATCATGGGCCTTTCCCGGGGTCCGGTTTCCCACGGCCACCAGCTGAGAGTATTCAATTTTGCTAAAGGAAGGGGCACTCTTTTTCTCGGTCACATTTCCGGTTCCGATCATGCCCCAGCGGATCGTTTTTTCAGTCATGTAACTAAGATAATGAAAATACAAAAGCCCCCGCAGGGGCTTTTGCATTGAATCAATTGTATAAGTAAAGTGTCCGGTCCCTAAAGGGTCCAGCCATCGCGATACTTATAGTGGAAATAGTCATTGGCCTCTTCCAGGTTGGTGATCTTCATATTCTCCGCATCGTACTCCAGAGTCTTGTTGATCTGCTGTGAGTTAACGGCGATATTGGTCAGCAGCATGATCTCGGTCAGTTTAGCAGAGATCTCGAAATCATTGGCTGCTTTCCTTCCTTCCTTGATGGCTTCAATGAAGTCCACGTAAACACTCTTAGGACGCGGGAGCCAAGGTTCCGGAGCAACGTAGTCCGGATCATTGGGGATCAGTTCGGGCATGGCCCCATGCGTCCCGTGCATCAACATTCCTTTGTCACCGATATAGAGGGCTTCCCTCAACCGACGGTCAGCTTCCAGAGCGTAGGGACGGGCAGGTTTGATGCCCCCGTCGCTCCAGGTCACCTTCACCGGAGGCATGGCCCCACGGGCCGGGAATTCATAAGTGACGCTTTCAGCCTGCGGCAGGTATTCACTGTTGAAAGGTGTGGTAGTGGCCTGGATCTTGGTGGGCATGTCCAGGTTCAGGGCCCAGATGGGTGCATCGAAGGTATGGGCTCCCATATCCCCCATGGCTCCGGTCCCATAATCCCATAGTCCGCGCCAGGCGAAGTGTGTGGTCTCAGGGTTGTAGGGCTTCTCAGGAGCCGGACCGAGCCAGAGATCATAATTCAGATTCTTGGGTACATCCACACCGGGTGGACGGTCAAAATAACCCTGTTTCCAGACGGGGCGGTTGGACCACATGTGGACCTCCCTGACCCAGCCGATGGCCCCGGACTGTATCATTTCCACGGTCTTCATGGTTCCCTCGACATTGTGTCCCTGGTTCCCCATCTGGGTAACAAGCCCGGTCTTTTTGGCCAGGTCCCTCAGGAAACGTGCCTCGTAGATCGTCTTAGTCATGGGTTTCTCCACAAATACATGCAGACCGGCGTTCATGGCATAGGCTGCAATGGGGGCATGCAGGTGGTCGGGGGTACCAATCAGCACTGCATCAAGTTCCTTTTCCGTGTCGATCATCTTCCGGAAATCATCATAGATTTTTGCCTTTGGGTAACCGGCAAAGATGTGGCCTGCATAGTCGGAATCCACATCGCACAGAGCATAAATATTGGCATGTTTGAAGGATTCACCGGATCCGGCAGCACCCATCTGAACCGGGGCATCGGTGTTTTCTACGCCTTCACCTTCTTGCCGCTGGGGTGGCCGTCGCTGGAATGCCGCCCGCTGGGGCTGGATCCCTGCATACCTTTGCATAAGCATTCCGGAAAATCCCCCGCGCCTCTGGATGGGAACATCCGGTGTGGCAATGTTCTGGATATCGCCTCCTCCCTGGCTTCCTACTCCGATTCCTGCCAGGTTCACCATGTCACTGGGGGCCGTATAGCCGGGTCCGCCGAGCACGTGGCGCGGAACGATTGTGAAAGCTGCTGTGGCAGCAGCAGTTTTTCCAAGAAAATTCCTCCTTGAAATTTCATTCCCGGAGTTTTTCTGTTGGTTTTTCTGTTTCATAGACCTTGAGTATTTGATGATTAAAGTGGTTGATATTCCCTTATTTTGTGTACATGTTACACAATATAAAAGCCAAGTTACAAAATTTCATCGTATGAATACATCAATGTGGATATGAGTTTTGACTGCGGTCCGGGCATTTGGTTTAATACAGTTCAGATCCGTATCACAGTATAGAAAGACCTTGGATTCCTCAGATCGATTTCATATTATTGTCACAAATAGAGACAATAATGGTTCCAAAACAACTTTTTCTGCTTCTTTTTGTAGTGTCGGCAACGATCAGCTGTAAGAAGGCAGAAGAACCGGAACCGCAGGAAACACCCGATCCTTCCCCTCTGGGGACGGTCATTACGGATGACCAGATAAGCAGTGAGAGCCTGGGTGGTTCCCAGCATTATGCCATTTACCTGCCACCGGGTTATGATACCTCGTCCCTTGAATATCCGGTACTCTACCTCCTGCACGGGATGTGGGGCACTTACCTGGACTGGCCTTCCCACGGAATGGCGGGGGTGGCCAACAACCTGATCAACTGGGAAGATATAGAACCCATGGTCATTGCCATGCCTGATGGCCTGGATGCATTCTACTGCAACAATTACAACGGGGGAGACATGCTATATGAGGACTATTTTATTGAAGAATTCATTCCCTACATTGAATCCAATTACCGGATCAGGGATTCGAAACAGAACCGGGCCATTGCAGGCTTATCCATGGGAGGTTACGGAACTACGTTCCATGCCTTTAAAAGGCCGGAACTGTTCTGCTGTGCCTACTCCATGAGCGGGGCCCTGAGCATGGGGGAAGCAGCTCCGGACCTGCAGGAGCTGATTACTTCCCTAACCAGCGAACAGCTGGGTAGTCTACCGGCTTATACCATGGAATGCGGTACGGAAGATTTCCTGGTCTATCAGTCCAATGTGGAATTTGATGCCTTTCTGACCGGACAGGGAGTGGAACATACCTATATTACCCGGACCGGCACCCATGACTGGACCTTCTGGATGGAGTGCCTGCCAAAAGCACTCACAGATGCCAACAGTTATTTTGAATAGCATATAAAAGATCATAAATCATGAGATTAAATTACACCATAATGCTTGCTGTGCTCCTGCTGGTGGGTGCATGTACAACCAGACAGTCAGCGATCAGTACAAC
>CAYRLP010000020.1:1466-13069 GCA_964424935.1 uncultured Bacteroides sp. | reverse complement strand
GAGAAAAACTGAGAACAACAGGATCCGCTTCCTGAACTGAAGTTTCTGTCCTTCAGGTACCCTGGGCCACTGGAGCTTGCTGTTTTCCAAAACGTTCTTATTACTTGGAAGCTGTTTCCGCAGGCTCAGGGGCCACTGCAGTTTTGTCCACCTTCACGATCACGTTATCGGCTATCTCAAGGGTTACGGTACGATCTTTCACATCATTGACCTTGCCATAAATACCGCCTGTGGTGGTAACCCGGTCACCCTTCTTCAGCGCGTTTCTGAAATTGGTGGCTTCCTTTTGCTTCTTCACCTGGGGTCGGATCATAAAGAAATAGAACACCACAATAATCAGGAGCAAAAAGATCAACGATTGCATCCCTGCTGTACCGCCGCCCGGACTGGCCGGTGTTGTCAGAATCTGAAATAGAAAATTCATACGATTTTTTTATTTAGTTATTATACACGTTTGTTTACTATTGCCCGGATGGTCAGCCGCACCACCTGATTGCTTGCATTAGATTTCACGGTGACAAGCTTGTGCTGTTCACCGCTTCGGCCGGAAGCATCAAATATGATGGCCAGGGTCTCTTTTTCACCGGGTCCTAAAGGTTCCCGGCTCCAATCGGGCGTTGTGCATCCGCAGCTGGCTTCCACTGCGGTAATTAACAGGTCCCCGTCTCCTTCGTTCCGGTAATCAAAATAACAGACCACCCTCTCTCCTTCAATGATTGTTCCAAAATCATGGACCACTGTATCAAAAACAATAACAGGCTTATAATCAGTATTCTGTACTGTTATCGCCTGGTTGGCATCATCCTGTTGCTCCCTGCCATTTTGTCCTCCGCAGGAGATCAATGCCCCAATCAGCACAAGCAGTATACCTGCATGAATCCACTTTTTTATATTATGCATTTTCACCAATTAACCCCCTTCCTGTTTTCACGATTTTCTTCTCCTCTTTTAATTGCAGAACCACTTTGTCCAGTACCCCGTTAATAAATACATTGCTCTTGCTGGTACTGTAAAACTTGGATATTTCCAGGTATTCATTCAGGCTAACCTTGACGGGTATGGATGGAAAGGCAACCAGTTCAGCGATGGCAGTCTGCATGATCAGAATATCCATAAAGGCTATGCGTTCCAGGTCCCAGTTTCGCGTATTCTTCTTAATATACTCCACATATTCGTCCCTGTGCAAGATAGTATGTCTGAACAATTTTACTACAAAATCCCTGTCCTCTCTGTTTTTATAGAGATCCATCAGAGCTTTTTTTGGCCCGTCATCCTCCTTGAATTTCTTCATGGTCTTTACGATCATGCTGGTGATAAACTCAAGGTCGTCATTCCAGTAGATGCTTTGTTCCTCCAGAATGGAATCCAGACGTTCACTGGAGAAGATAATATGTGTGTACAGAAAGGTGATCAGGCGCTTATCCTCGGCATAGCCGGATTCTTCCGCATTCAGGTATGCCGCATACTCCTCACTCTCTGTCAACCTGTTATAGATCTCTTTTATCAACTCCGGATGGTTGGCCCAATTGAGCTTGTGCTGGTCCACATATCTGAGCAGACTCTCATTGTTCCTCAGCTGTTCTGCCAGCCTGTTATCGATGAACCTGGTGTTGGGATGCAGGTCCTCGTGGGTGGGAATGCGTTTGTTCCTTGCAATCTCGATCCTTGACTCCGCATAGAGGATCAGATCTATCAGCAGCAGAAGCAGGTAGTGATACAGATCGTATGCTTTCTCAATATTGAAATGCAACTCCTTCTCCGTACGGTTCATATCCTCCCCGCCCGTGGTATAATAGGCATACAGCGATTGCAGTGCTTTAATCCGTAATTGTCTCCTGCTTATCATTTGTTAAAGAACCGGATCCTATTTTTATGAACGATGCAAATTTACACTAAATTTTAATCTATCAGACATCTGGTCAACAGCAAGTTTAGGTCGCGTCTATATTGGGGCAAAATTTGAATATGTTTAAAATATTTTACACTTTTGAAGATAAACCAAGCAAACCCTAACCAAATCTAATGCAATGATTGATGAAGGAAATGTTAAATCTGACGAGTTTGGGGCAGATGGAACAGAACGGGAAGAGATCCATTCCAAAGCAGTAAGAGCAGGTAAAAGAACTTATTTCTTTGATGTGAAAGCAACCCGTAGGAACGATTACTACCTGACCATTACCGAAAGCAAAAAAAGATTTAACCGAGACGGGAAGTTTTTCTATGAAAAACACAAACTTTTTCTCTACAAGGAGGATTTTGACAAATTTGCGGATAGCCTGAACGAGATTATTGCTTTTATCCGTGAAGCCAATCCGCAACCCATCGAACTGGACGAGGTTACCCCCGTGGAACAGAACCAGAGCGAAGATCATTCCGCTGAACCGGAGAAGGAGAAAGAGAAAGACTTTACTAACGTGGAGTTTGAAGATCTGGGTGAGGAGAGCACTTAATCCCTTTTATTCCTGCGCTCAATAAAACTCTCTATCTCCTCGAAGGAGAGCACTCTCACATTGGTCACAATAAAATCATCGAGGAGGAAATTTCCATACCTGTTGCACTCATCAATCGCTTCCTTGAAAACCGAGTTCAATGAATGATTCATTGGCAGTAAAAGCAGGATTGTGGCCAGATATCCTGAAAATGAAGCCTCTTCCAGTACCGCATCAAACTTTTTCAGAATTATCTCGAACTCATTCCGGATAACCATTTTCTGAGTCGCAGTCAGATCGACCCGGGTTCTGGTCATCAGGACCACGAAATACCGCAGTTTGTCACCACTGCCGCCCAGGCCCGTGGAAATATAGATCTGATTTTCATCCATGATCCTGCTCTCCAGCAACATGCGGCTCTCATTCAGGGCCAGGACGGCCCATGAACGAAGAGGTTCCTCCGCTTCCTTCAGAAAAGCCTCGATGGCCCGGTAGGATTCCACACACTCTGTACTTGCAAGCCGGGCAAGGATCTCCTTTTTTACCTGCTCTGAATAACCGGGTGCCCCCAGGTACTGCATGTGATCAAGCGCCCACGCTGCGCTACGGGTCTCTCTTAGTCTCCTGGAACAGTTATAATATTCCATTTGCAGGTCCATATCGATCTGCTGCTCCAGGATCTTTAATTTGCCGGGGGAATCCCCCAGGAGTTCCTGGATCTTCTCAAACAGATTTTCGTGTTCTTCCATCCATCCCGGGTATTTAATAAATGTACGATTTTTTGCTAATTTGGGGTAAAGTTTATCCATGGAGGTTGTTCAAAATTCGGAGCAGCGAGCCGGAGAGGCTTCCTCAGGCTACAGATTATCCTATGAGAGTACGCTGCAGGTGGGATTTAACCTGTTTCGCAAAGCTCCGGCGGAATTTATCATGTTCAGCCTTCTGGGACTCCTGGTCTTCTCCAATCCCATTAGCGGAATCCTGCTGGGAGGTCCGGTTATGGCCTCCTATCTGCATATGGCTTATCTTGCCAGCATAGACCGTCAGATTGAATTTACCGATTTTTTCAAGGGATTTGAAAAGACCGGAAGCCTGATTATGCTCAATCTTCTCATCCTGGTGATTGTGGTGCTGGGACTGGTCATGCTGATTGTGCCGGGAATCTATTTTGCAGTCAGTTATGTGTTTTCCCATTTCTTTGTCTGGTTTTTTGATAAAGCTCCCCCGGAAGCCATCCGAATGAGCAGGAAAACCGTCTCCGGGAAT
This sequence comes from uncultured Bacteroides sp., assembly GCA_964424935.1. GTDB lineage: Bacteria > Bacteroidota > Bacteroidia > Bacteroidales. Next base: position 9,374 of record CAYRLP010000020.1, on the reverse strand, counting down.
TTCGGTCAGATTCTGGTGCTCATGCTGATCCTGGCCGGAATCAACCTGATCGGTGTCATGGCACTGGGAGTGGGAATCCTGCTCACCATGCCTTTCTCATTCTGCGTTCTATATGCAGCTTTTGATGATATAATCGGGATTTCAAACTGAATATTATGGATATTGCACTGGCCGTGCTTGGAACGGCACTCGTACTGATTGGATTTATAGGAAGTATCCTGCCCGTGATTCCCGGTCCCCCTATCAGCTGGGTTGGGTTGTTGCTGCTGAAATGGACCGATTACATCACCGACCATGGGGAAGCCTATGGAAATGCCCTGTGGATCCTTCTTTTTTTCGTGATTCTGGTTACCATCCTGGACTATGTGGTACCGATCATGGGAACCAAAAAATATGGAGGATCCAAACGGGGTGTATGGGGTGCTACCATCGGTGTGGTAGTCGGACTTTTCTTCGGACCCCCGGGCATCATTATCGGTCCTTTCCTGGGAGCCTACATCGGGGAGATCACCACGGGAAAGAAGGAACGGGATGCCCTTCGCGCCGCCTGGGGATCCTTTGTAGGTTTCCTGCTGGGTGTGGGGATGAAACTGATGGTATGCGGGACCATCCTTTTCTTCTTCATTCGCTTTCTGTTCTTCTAGGAACCGAGCGTTGCCACCAGAATAGCCTTGATGGAGTGCATGCGGTTCTCCGCCTCATCGAAAACGACGGAATGCTGCGATTCGAAGACCTCTTCGGTAACCTCCATGGATTCCAGCCCAAACTTCTGGTAAATTTCCTCTCCCAGGGTGGTCTCCCTGTTATGAAAAGCCGGCAGGCAATGGAGGAATTTCACCTCCGGGTTCCCGGTTGCACGGATCACATCCATATTAACCTGGTAGGGCTTCAGCAGGCGTATCCGCTCTCCCCAGACCTCATCCGGTTCTCCCATGGAGACCCAGACATCGGTATACAGAAAATCCACATCCTTCACCGCCTCCTGAACCTGGTCCGTGACAAGGATCTTGGCCCCGGTTCCCGCTGCAATTTCCCGGCAGGTTCGCACCAGGGCCTCATCGGGCTGGACAGAGACAGGTGCAGCTGCCCTGAAATCCATCCCCATTTTCGCTGCACCCACCAACAATGAATTGCCCATGTTGTTCCGGGCATCACCCAGGTAGCAGAATTTCATTTCCTCCAGGGGTTTATCGGCATGTTCCATCATGGTCATGAAATCAGCCAGGACCTGGGTGGGATGAAAGTCATCGGTCAGTCCGTTCCATACCGGGACCCCTGCATTTGCAGCCAGTTCCTCCACCAAACACTGTCCGAACCCTCTGTATTCGATCCCGTCATACATGCGTCCCAGGACCCTGGCAGTATCTTTCATGGACTCTTTGTAACCGATCTGGGATCCGGACGGGCCCAGGTAGGTAACTCCTGCACCCAGATCAAGTGCTGCCACCTCAAAGGCGCAGCGTGTACGGGTAGAACTCTTCTCAAATATCAATGCAATGTTCTTCCCCTTCAGAACGGGGACTTCGGTACCGTTATGCTTGGCATTTTTCAGGTTAAAAGCCAGATCCAGCAGATAATGTATCTCCTGAGGTGTAAAATCCAGCAGGGTAAGAAAATGTCGGTTGCGCAGATTCAGTGCCATACTCCTTGGGATTAGGTGGATTGAACAGACAAAATTAATAGATTTTGCTAGGAATCGTATTCCATGGTGATTTTCGTTCCGTAGCTGCGGTCTTCCAGCTTAAAAGCCTCGGTAATAACACTTTTTTCCCCTCCGCCCTCTATGAACTGTAAGGACGCCCTGATCTTGGGAGCCATATCCCCTTCCCCGAACATGCCCTGATCCAGGAAAGTACGCGTATCCCGGTAATTCAGGAATTCCCTGGCCTCCTGTTTCGGTGTCCCGTAATGAAGGTAGACAAAGGGAACATCGGTCAGGATATAGAGCTCATGAGCACCTATCCGGTTTGCCAGGAGGGCCGATGCCAGGTCCTTGTCAATCACCGCTTCGGAGGGCCTGATGCGTCCTTCTGCATCCCTGTATACCGGTACGCCTCCCCCCCCTGAAGCCACCACAATGGTTCCCTGGCGGGCCAGTTTTTCCACGACCTTTTCGTTAATGATCTCAACAGGTCTGGGGGAGGGTACAACCCTTCGGTAGCCTCCTTCACGCTTCTTTCCTTGCTTAAAAACCCACCCTTTCTCCGCTGTAATCCGTTCCGCTTCCTCCTTGCTGTAGGTTCTCCCTATACGTTTGGAGGGGGACTGAAATGCCGGATCGTCTTCCGCCACCAGCGACATGGTAATCAGGGTAACCACCTCTTTCCGGATGTTGTTCTTATACAGGATGTTACGGAGCATCCGCTCGATCATGTAACCGATTCCCCCCTGGGAATCAGCCACACAGATGTCCAGGGGCATTTGTGGAATACTATATTTCTCCTCCCCCGCATCATTTCGCATCAGGATATTTCCCACCTGAGGGCCGTTTCCATGAGTGATGACCAGGTCGTAGCCCTCCCGGATCAAAAAGAGGAGATTCTCCAGTGTATCGGTTGTATTCTGTTCCTGTTCATCAATGGTACCCAGTTGATTGTCACGGAGTAGGGCATTTCCCCCCAGTGCAACGACCGCCAGTTTTTTCATAAACATATTCCTTAACCCATGCAAATCTAACGATTCCGGACCCTCTGAATCCTTATTAAGAGAGATTCTATAACATATCCTGAGATTATTTTCTTAATTTGCGCAAATTTATTTGACTGAACGTGCCGCGCAGACATATACTCCCTTTTCTGCTATTGATTCCGTTGCTGCTTTTCGGCTGTCGCCGGGCTAACCACCTGCCTGACACCCTGGAAGCCCATTACGTCAAATACCGGATCTCCTACCTGGAACCTATGGCCGGCGATGTCCCGACCCGCATCCTGCCTGCCAAGATGGATTCCTGGTATACGGAATATTATGTGGTCACCAGAATCGACGGTTTTTTCAGACAATTTTCTCTGATACAGATTGCCAATTTGAAAAACGGAAGGGTATCTACCCTTTTGAACCTCTTTGGGGACAAGATCTATTGTCGTTCAAAAAAAGGAGAACTGCCGGCCGGAATCATTGCACCTGCTGAGATACACATTCAGGAAACGGGGAAGCAATCCGTGATTGGCGGCCTCCACTCGGAGCAGGTGAGAATAGATACCGGAAGCGAAACTTTCACCATGTATTACACCCGGGATTTCTCAGTCCGGCAACCCAACATGAGCACGCCTTACGGGTCCATTGACCATCCCCTGTCGGACTTCCGGATCCAGCTGAGCGCCCTGAAAATGCAGCTGACCTGCTCGGAATATGAAACCAGGACCGTTGCCTCTGAAATCTTTAAAATTCCCAAGGACTACAAGGTAGTGAGCCGCCCTGTGATGGAACAGATTATTAACAACCTGTTTACAAAAGAAAACTCCTGACATTTCCGTTATTATTACCTTAGTAGATCGTAATCTACTCCAGTTTGAACCGAGCAATTAGGGGGGATGGCTAATAAAAAGAAGAAAAAAAATCCTACGGTCAGGTTTCTTGGTGCGGTGGTTGCCTTTTTCAGGGACGACCGGTTCAGATATGCCATGGGAATCATATTCCTCCTGCTTGCCCTTTTCATGATACTTTCCCTGGTCTCGTACCTGATACACTGGAAAACGGACCAGGATTTTGAATGGGCCAAGGTATTCTCCGGACCCGAGATCCGGGTGGAAAATGCGGGAGGAAAAATGGGGGCCTGGCTCTCCAATCTGATCATTAACAACTGGTTTGGCCTGGCTGGTTTTCTTTTTCCTGTCATACTGATTATCTGGGCCATGTCGCTTTACCGGATCAGGCTGATAAAAACAGGGAAAGCGATCCGAAACAGCCTGATCCTGGTCATCCTGGTATCCGTGACCCTGGGATTCTTATTCGGGGATGCAGGAGGAGCCCTGGGCAGCGGGCCAGGAGGTCAGCATGGTTATTTTCTCAGCAGATGGCTGGTGGCCAGCATAGGAACGCCTGGTACCATCTTCCTGTTGATTATCTGTTATGCAGCATTGATCCTCTTTTCCACCTCCTTCCTCCCATGGATCAGATCACAGAAGAACCCTTTCCAGGCTTCAATGGAACCGGAGTTCGAAGATCTTTCCACGGCCGACCAGCAGGAAGCTGAAGAGGAGGCGGAAGTCCCGCAGGAACCGGAAATCCCCGTGGAAGAAATCCACCCGGACCGGGATATGATCCCGGACCCTTCCCGATCCGATGAAGCGGGGAACCAGTCATCCCTGGAACAGGAGGTGGAGATGACCATTCAGGATCTGGATCCGGAGGATGTGAACCCGGATGACGGAGCCCTGGGAGAATATGATCCCACCCTGGACCTGCCTCATTTCAAATTTCCGCCTCTGAGTCTGCTCAGGGATTACGATCAGGGAGATACCACGGTCACCAATGAAGAGCTCATCTCCAACAAGAATCGAATTGTAGAGACCCTGGGCAATTACAACATCAAGATTGATAAAATCAAAGCGACCATCGGTCCCACCGTCACCCTCTACGAAATCGTCCCAGCACCAGGAATCAGGATTTCCAAGATAAAGAGCCTGGAAGATGATATAGCCCTGAGTCTATCAGCCCTGGGTATCCGGATTATTGCACCTATTCCCGGGAAAGGCACCATAGGAATTGAAGTGCCGAATCAGAATCCCCGTACGGTTTCCATGAAATCTATCCTGGCTTCCAAGAGATTCCAGGATGCCGAAATGGATCTGGCCATTGCCCTGGGAAAAACCATCTCCAACGAAACTTTTGTATTCGACCTGGCCAAAATGCCCCACCTTCTTGTTGCCGGGGCAACCGGCCAGGGTAAATCCGTGGGTCTGAATGCCATTATTACTTCGCTTCTCTATAAAAAACATCCGGCCCAGCTGAAATTTGTTATGATCGATCCCAAGAAGGTGGAGCTCTCCCTCTACAGCAAAATAGAGCGGCACTACCTGGCCAAGCTTCCCGAATCGGAAGAGGCCATCATCACCGATACACAGCAGGTGATCCACACCCTGAACAGCCTGTGTGCGGAAATGGACGACCGATACAACCTGCTTAAGGCGGCACAGGTAAGAAACATCAAGGAATACAACGAAAAGTTCATTAACCGAAGGCTGAATCCCAACAAGGGACACCGCTTCCTCCCGTTCATTGTGGTCATCATCGATGAATTTGCCGATCTGATCATGACCGCAGGCAGGGAGATCGAAACTCCCATATCCAGGCTGGCCCAGCTGGCCAGGGCCATCGGGATCCACCTGGTCATTGCCACACAGCGGCCCACAACCAATATCATTACGGGTGTGATCAAGGCCAATTTCCCTGCTAGAATTGCATTCAGGGTTACCTCCATGATCGATTCAAGGACTATTCTGGACGGACCCGGGGCAGATCAGCTGATCGGAAGGGGGGATATGCTCTTCCTCAGCGGCAACGAGCCTATCCGGCTCCAGTGTGCCTTTGTGGACGCACCCGATATTGAGGAGGTGACCGATTTTATCGGACAGCAAAAGGGATATCCCACTGCCATGATGCTCAATCCGGTCGATGAGGAAGGCGGCTTTGGACCGGAGGTGGATCTGGACAAACGGGACGACAAGTTTGAGGAGGCTGCCAGGCTGGTGGTTCAGCATCAGCAGGGTTCGACGTCTCTGATTCAGAGAAAATTGTCGCTTGGATATAACCGGGCCGGCAGGATCGTTGACCAACTGGAAGCAGCCGGCGTACTAGGTCCCTTTGAAGGGAGCAAAGCCAGACAGGTCCTTGTCCAGGATGAATTCAGTTTGGAACAGATTTTGAGTAACCTTTCCTAAACGGAACTTCCAATGAAACACCGATACCGGAATCTGACGCTCTGGGCCCTGCTATCCCTTTCGGCCTCTGTTTCCTTCGGCCAGCAGGACAGCCGGGCGAACCGCTACCTGCAGGCCGTATCCCAGCAGTTTGACCTGAATAAGGGCTATGTGATCCACATGGACTATATCCATGAGGATCTGATGCAGGGTACATCCGCGGAAGGAGAAGGCCTGATCTGGATGAAAGGGCTGAAGTACAAGATCCAGGTGGATGAGTACATCGTTTACTACGACGAAGACAAACTTTACTCTCAGAATACCGAAACCGAAGAGGTCTATGTAAGCGAACCGGATCCGGACCAGCCCGGGTACCTGCAGGCAGTCCCCATTAAGATCATCAAGTCCTATGAACAGGATTTCAATTTCATGTATATCGGGAATACCCCGATACTGGGAAAGACCCTGATCGAAATTCAGCTCTATCCGAAAGACCGGAACGGTCCCTATTCCATGCTGAAAATGTTCATTCACCCCGTTTCACTGAAACTGGAAGTGATCCAGCTGAAGCACAAGGAGGGGATTCTCTATACGATGGTTCTCTCCGAGGTCAGGGAAGATCAAAGCCTGGATGACAAGATGTTCACTTTTGATCCTTCCAAATACCCGAACACGGAGATCATAGAGCTCATTGAATAGCATCGGGCCCCTGGAACAGGGCTTCCTCCTGATTATTCGGGATAGGCAATCCGGGAATGATAAATATTGGTCAGCCGGTTCTTAAAGATTTCCTTGATCTGGGTAATATTCGCAAAGGTAATATCCGCTTCTGTAAACTGTTCTTCCGCTGCCTGCCGGCTGATGATATTTTCCACCAGGTCGGAGATGGATTCGCGGGTGTATTCCTTCAGGGTCCGTGAGGCAGCCTCCACCGAGTCGGCCATCATCAATATGGCGTTCTCCCTGCTTGAAGGCTTTGGTCCTGGATACCTGAACTCATTGATATCCACCTCTTCATCGGGATTGGTATTGAGATAGGAGCGGTAAAAATACTGCACGGTACCGGTACCATGATGGGTCCGGATAAAGTCAATAATTGTTTCGTTCAGTTTATGTTTTTTTGCGATTTCCACCCCTTTTATCACATGGTCAATGATCAGTCTGGCGCTGGAGCGTTCGTCCAGTTCATTATGCGGGTTGGAACCTTCGTGTAGATTCTCAATGAAATATTGCGGATTTTCCATCTTGCCAATATCATGATAAAGGGCACCGGCACGTATCAGCAGTGTATTCCCTCCTACTTTCATGACCGCCTCCTCGGCCAGGCTGGCCACCTGCATACTGTGCTGAAAGGTACCGGGTGCCGTTTCGGCAAGGATCCGGAGAAGGGGTTGATTGGTATCTGATAATTCAAACAGGGTGGCATCTGAAAGAAAACCGAAAACCCTTTCAAACAGGAATATCAGGGGATATACCGTCAGGATCAGCAGACTATTTCCGCCCAGCCACAATACATTGATCCAGTTGATCTGCCCGAAATCTCCTTCCTGCAGCAGGGTAAGAATAACGTAGATGACCGTATAGGAAGCAAGGACAAAGAGCGCGGTATAAAACAGGATCCCCCGCTTATAGTAGGAGCGGAGGCTGAGGACCCCCACCAGTCCGGCCAGGAAGTTCATAAGCACGAACTGATAGCTGTTAGGCACCCAGAAACCGGCAAGCAGCAGGGTGACCATGTGAACAAAAAGGGCATAGCGAATATCAAAAAATGTCTTCAGGAAGATAGGCACCAGTACGAAAGGGATGACATAAACACTGACTGCCTCGTGGTTGGAAGCTGCCCTTGTAAGTCCTACCATGATCACCATCAGTCCAATGGTGAACAGGGTCTGCTTCCAGTCAAACCGGATATCTTTCCGGTAATTGAATATAAACCAGTAGAGGGACATAAAGATAAGGGAAATGAGAAGCAGCTGCCCCAGGTAGACCACAAGGTAATTCTTCCCAACGTTGGGATTGGACTCATATTCCTTTCGGAGCGACTCAATGA
>CAYRLP010000020.1:0-1456 GCA_964424935.1 uncultured Bacteroides sp. | reverse complement strand
AGTTCCCCCCGTGCAATAATCAGCTGTCCCCGCTGCACCATACCCTGTGTCAGGGTCAGTTCATCCAGCGCAGCCTGATGAACCCTCATGGTCATGGCCTCATCATAAAGGATATTTGGCTCCAGATAGTCATTCAGGTTCATCCGGTTCAGTATGGAGAGGGCGGAAGGTCCGGCCCCAACCAGCTTGTCGTTCAGGAATTCATAAGCGGAGCGCAGGGTATAAAATGCAGACAGCCGGTATTCCTCCGCCAGATCATCTCTCAATACCATCAGCTGTGTCTGCTCAGGGATTTTTTCTCCAAGTACCGGATGACGTTCAATGATTCCCCTGGCATAGATCTCCTGCAGGATACCTACAACCAGTTGCCGGTTCGTGCTCCATCTATCCGGGATACGCACCTCCAATCCCAAGGAGGAGGCAATGTTGTTATAATCCCGGTAAAAAGAAGCTATCCTGCTATTTTCCACAAGGGTATCACGAATAAAGTAGAGATACTGATGACTTTCAAGGCTGTCAACTTCCCGCTGAACCTGTTCATCAGTCTTAAAGATCGGAAAATCAAACGGAGCCACCAGGTTCTCGTGCATCCAGGGTTTGTTTTTGGTATACTCATAACGGAACTTGCCCTCCCTGGGAAACATAAAATACACCAGCAGGATTCCAACAATGTAAATAAGAACAATCCGGATCGTATTCCAGAACCTGGCAATACCTTTATTCCAGTTCATGGGGTGAATTTAAAATATCTTCTTCAACTTTTAACCTCTCCCTTGTATTTTTGTTCAAAAGCTTGTAAACTGCATATTCTTCAGGAAGAAAGATAATGATCAAAGGGACCACGTTTCACGCCTATCTGCCCATTATGCTCGAACCGGATCAACGTTCGCACATGGTTTCGCAGCTTATTTTCGGGGAAGAGTTCGCCCTCCTGGGCAAAGAAGGTCCCTGGCTCTCCATTTCGCTTGATTTTGACGGCACGGAAGGCTGGGTGATGAAACACTGGGTTGAACTGAAAGAGGCCGATACCGGGGAGAAAAAGGGGGTGAAAAAGCCCTTTTGCATGGTAGCTCTGCCCTACATTACCATCCTCGACCTGACCCTGGGTCAACAACGGATCCTTCCTGCAGGTGCGGTGTGGAATACCGAACTCGGGGATCCGCTGATATGGTATGGACACCAGTTCGAATCAATGAGCAGGGAGGGCTTTCTCAAGCCGGGCCCGAAAATCAGTCCCCAGGAGATCGGAAAGCGGATGGTTTCACTTCCCTACATGCCGGGAGGAAGGTCCGGATTCGGGTTTGACGGACCGGGACTCGTTCAGTTCCTTTGCAGGTTGATCGGGAAACAGATCCCCCGTTCCTGTCAGTTGCAGGCGGAGCTCGGAACCAACGTCAACTTCATGAACGAAGTGGAAGAGGGAGACCTGGCCTTTTTTGACAATGAGGAAGATGAG
>CAYRLP010000019.1:4087-13145 GCA_964424935.1 uncultured Bacteroides sp. | reverse complement strand
TTCCGGGCCAGCGGATGATCAGGGAGTCAGCCAGGGCTTCGTTTCCCAGCCCAAAGTGCAGCACATCCGTGGTGGATGACATAAAGCCCCTGGTGAAAACCTGCTGAACCACTTGCTGCCTGCCCCGGGTATACAGGGTCACACTGGCCCCGATCCCTTCCCGGTTCAGCTCGCTGCCTTTCAGCTTAATAGTGAGGAAATGGTGCGCGGGCAGCTTTTCTGCATTGTTGCAGTAGATGGAAGCCGGTCCGTTTACATTATTCACGATAAGTTCCAGGTCGCCATCCCGGTCCAGGTCGGCATAGGTGGAGCCATTGGAGTAATCGGGTGTTTCGAAGCCCCAGGAGCCCTCTTTGTTGGTGAAGGTAAGGTTGCCGTTATTCTGAAAGACGTGGTTGATATCCGGCTGCAGGGGCATCTGTTCATACAGTTCCCGGTCAGAAACAGAATCTGTGTTCCGGGTGGGAAAATAACGGTTCCCTCCGGTGAGGAAATCGATATAGTCAAGATCGTTGGGCCTGCGGTAAATCCCGCTGGTAATAAAAAGATCCTTCCATCCGTCGTTGTCCATGTCGCAGAACAAAGCCGACCAGCTCCAGTCGGTGGCATAGATACCAGCAAGTCTGCCTATTTCACTGAACCTGCCGTTGCCCAGATTGAGCTGAAGGGTATTGTGGACATACTGGTGGGCATACCCGTATTCGAGCTTGATCCTGAACAGCTCTAGTTCATCCTCGGTACCAGATTTTTTCAGGATCTGCTCGTCGTCCGGCAGCATATCCAGTACCATGATATCGGGCAGGCCGTCGTTGTTGATGTCAGCCACATCGTTGCCCATGGAGGAGCGGCTGGTGTGCTCGATCATTTCGGTTAAACGCTCTGTAAAGGTTCCGTCCCCGTTGTTGATATAGAGATAGTCGTTTTCGTGGAAGTCATTTGAGATGTAAATGTCAGGATACCCGTCCCCATTGATATCACTGGTATTAACCCCCAGCCCGTAACCGATCTGGCTCCGGTATATGCCTGCCTCCGAACTTACCTCATGGAAAACCCTCCCGTTTTCCGAGGGATCGTTCCTGTATAGCCGGTCGCCTGCCCGGGGATCCTCATCCCTACGAAGGTCGGCCATCCCGTAACTGCGGGAGGTATGGACCGAATGGTTCAGCAAATACATATCCAGGTCGCCATCCAGGTCATAATCGAAGAAGGCCGCCTGGGTTGAGAAACCCGTGAAATCAAGTCCGTATGCCTTCGATTCATCCTTAAAAGTCAGGTCACCCTGGTTGATAAACAGCTGGTTGTGCCCGGTGAGCCCCTTGTAGTCGCCCACATTGCAAAGGTAAATATCAAGAAACCCGTCGCCGTTCACATCCGCCATGGTAACCCCGGTACTCCAGTCGCCGGAACCGGCAACCCCCGATTGCTCCGTGATATCTTCAAACCGAAGGTCCCCCTGATTCAGGTAGAGCCTGTTCACCAGCTGGTTTGATGCAAAATAGAGATCCACGAAGCCGTCGTTGTTGATATCACCTGCAGCCACACCTGCCCCGTTATTAAAGTAGAGGTATTCTATGATATTGATCCTCTCTGTTTCGTTAAGACGGTTCTCAAAATCAATGCCGGTGGAAGAGGGGGGGAGCAGGGTAAAAAGCGTATTTCCCTTTTTTCGGGCACATGAGAGTGAAAAGATGATCAGCAGAAGAATGGCAGCTTGTTTTCTCATGGTTCCTGTACCCTTAAAAATTGAAAAGAATCATTGTTTCTTGCCGCAACCAGCATGGTTCCGTTGGGTGTGCGGATGGTCCGGAAATCCCTGATCTCCCCATCCAGCCTGACCCCGGAGCGGAGGGACGGGATAACACTGAAACCTCCCAGGCCATCGCCTTCAAGCAGAATGCCATAGCTGGCATCGTAACGGCCTACTTCCGGTTTCACACGGTACAGATTGCCGCCCAGCACGATGTCAGGGTTTCCATCCCCGTTAAAATCTCCTGTTTCGGCTGCCATGACCGTGGAAAACTGGCACTCCACTGGGAGACCACGCAGGGAGAAATGCCCGGATCCGTCATTGAGGAACACGGTCGTTTCCAGCCGGGTAACATCCAGGTGCATGGAACTTGCCAGCTGTTCGGGTGTAAAGATATCTGAAATAGTCTGTTCCTTGTACAGTTCGTATTTGGGATATTTCTTCAGTAATTCCGGTATCTGGTTGGTCAGGTCATGTTTCAGTGCCAGGGGGTAGGCACTATCCCCGTCATAGGTGCAAATGATCTGTTCGACCGATCCGTTCCGGTCAAAATCATTCACATACATGGAGACCGGCCGGTCCGGACTCGCTTTGAAGCGCGAGTTCAGGCCGAGGTTCCCCGCCACGAAATCCATATCCCCATCCCTGTCAAAATCCGCGGTGGCGATACAGTTCCACCAGCCGGCAGTATTCTCTGAACCGAATGCATCCTTCATTTCCCGGAAGGTACCCTGTTCATTGATGAATACCTTTAGGGGCATCCAGTCGCCGGCCAGGATCATATCCAGATCCCCGTCCCCGTCCACATCTTCCCAGCTCATATCCCTCAGCATCCCCACCTCCTTCAGTCCGGGGGCTATGCTTTCGGTCACATTACTGAAGTTACCCCTGCCGTCGTTTTCCAGCAGATAACTGTTTGCCGGGACCCCGTACAGAAACGGCCTGAGCCGGATCCCCACGAATAGCTCGGTCACTCCGTCCCCGTCAAAATCTGCAGCCCTTACACAGCCGGTGCTTTCATACCGTCCCGCCGGAAGGATCTGGGGTGATTTTGAGAACGTTCCCCTTCCATTGTTCAGGTACAGCCTGTCCGCCAGGTTGGATGAAATGTTCGGGAGCTCGTTTCCGCCGCTGGCCACATACAGGTCCAGGTCCCCGTCCCCATCGGCATCGAAAAGGGTGCAATCCGTGTCTTCCGCCAGGCTGTCCTGTTCAAACAGCGATCTGTTCGAGTAAGCAAAGGATCCTTTTTTTCGCTGAACCAGAAGGGCACTTGCCTGTCCGCGGGCGCCGCATACGAACAGGTCCTCCAGCCCGTCTCCGTTTACATCACCCGTGCAGCTGCGGGGACCTTCCGTGGAAAGCATCCGGTAGATCAGGCTCTCCCTTCGGAAATCGTTATAATAATTCTCACGGTGCCGGAATTCACAGTTGACCTGTCCGGTGATTTCCTCGAACCATGTTTTTCCCGGGACCGTTTTTTCGGCCAGGGGATCCCCGTCGGGGAGCGCATCCTTCTGATAAAGGGTCAGGGTCTGGTCGGTGGGTACATCCTTCATCAGAGTCACCGATCCATCGGGCCATTGAACCACCAGCGAGTCCACCACGGTAAGAGCTCCCAGTCCCAGGTTGGGGCGGGGATCCATGGTGGACTTAAATCCGCGCATGGGCATCTGTTCCAGGTAAAAATATTGTCCCTGATGTACCGCAGTTACCTTGCTTCCAATGGCGTCCGTATTTCCCGGGTTGCCTTTCAGGATCACCTTCAGGAAATGATGGTCGGGCAGCTTCTGGCTGGTTTCATTCCGGTAGAGGAACATGGGCATGTTCACATTGTTAACCACCAGGTCCAGGTCCCCGTCATTATCCAGGTCCCCGTAAGCAGATCCATTGGAGTGGCTCGGTTCGGCCAGTCCCCAGGGAGCGGCCCTGTTTTCAAAATGATAACCTCCCATGTTTTTGAATGCATAGCTGGGAAGTTTTACCGAGGGGATGGCATCGATCAGCGTTTTGTAGTCTACATTGTTACCTGTAACAATGGTCATAGCCATGTCACGGTTGGCAAAATACTGAATATAGTCCTGGTCGGTCAGGTCCTGGTAGATCCCGTTGGCAACAAAAATATCCTTCAATCCATCGTTGTCCAGGTCCAGTATCAGTGCACCCCATGACCAGTCGGTTGCCGATACGCCGGCCAGCCTTCCTATTTCACTGAACGTGCCGTCGGCGTTGTTGAGCTGCAGCATGTTGCGGGTGAACTGGTGAAAGTAGTCATTATCCACGTTCGATTTGTAGCTGTCCCAGCTGTCGAAAGTGGTTTTGGTTTTCAGCCGTGCATCGTGCTCCGGGATCATATCGGTGACGAAAATCTCCGGATGGTGGTCGTTATTGATATCGGCCATATCGGCACCCATGGATGCAGCAGAGATACAGCGCAGCATATCGGTCAGTTTTTCCCGGAATGTTCCATCCCCGTTGTTCAGATAGAGGTAATCACGTTCAAAGAAATCATTGGATAAATAGATATCCATCCATCCATCCTGGTCAATATCCCCTACGGTCACTCCCAGTCCGAATCCGATCACACTGGCATAGATCCCTGCTTCCTCGGTAACATCCGTGAAATGGTTGTTGTCGTTCCGGAACAGCTTGTCCCCACCTACGGGATCCCTGACCAGTCTCTGATTATCGGAGAGATTAAAGCTTCCAATGGCCTTGAAGGAGTTATTGAGCAGGTAGAGGTCCAGGTCCCCGTCCCGGTCATAATCAAAAAAGGCGCCATGGGTGGAGTATGCCTGGTCGTCGATGCCGTACTCAGCGGCGCACTCTGTGAACGTGAGATCCCCGTTGTTGATATAGAGCTCGTTGTGGCGCTCGTCACCTTCCACGTTCCCGGAGTTGCACACATAGATATCGATCCACCCGTCCCCGTTCACATCGGCCAGGCTGGCACCTGTGGACCATTCGCCATGTCCGCCGATCCCTGCCTGTTCCGAAATATCCTCAAATCTGAAATCGCCCCTGTTCAGGTAAAGCACATTGGGACCCATATTGGATGTGAGAAAGATATCCATCAGTCCGTCGTTGTTCACATCACCCATGGCCACGCCCCCTCCGTTATAGAAGTTACGGTAGGTGTAGATATTGAATTTCCGTTTCAGCTGCTCATCATAATCCAGTTCATTCACGAAACCCGCCCCTGTATAGGTCTCCGGCATCAGGGTGAAGAGCTCGTCTCCCGAAACGCTTGGGGTTTTCTGACTGCATGATATGCTGATCAGAAGAACTGTCAGATAAAGAAAGCCTGGGAGTGATGTGGAAAATGCTGTTTTCATCCGGGAGATCTAATTACCTGCTTGCTGTTCCTTCGCTGCTTCGGAGCTCATGTCGGTAAAAATAGCCCATACCAACTGGTCATTTTCGATATAGATGGTAATTCTCCTGTTACCATCAATCTTGGTGTATGCTTCTCCAAATAAGGGATGCGCAACGGTTATGAAGCCGTTTCCGTAGATCTTCTCGTACCAGTGTTTCACATCCAGGGCCAGGTTGGTGGCCGATTGTTCTTTATTCCAGGGGGCCCAGCCATCGTAAATGAAACTTACCTTCATCTGCCAGATCTTTTCCTCTGCGAAAACTGGATAGAAATTCATGACAGCCGGGAATTTCAGTTCATCCTTCATCTTGTATTCCACGCTCCTGTTGTCCAGGGCCTGCCTGACAAGGCCATTCCGGTTCATGTCCCAGCATACATCAAAGAATTCATTTTCGGTCATCCCCAAAGAGAGGTCCATAAACAGGGAATCGTACCTGATCCCGCTGGCCAGTCCCCTTTTTAATTGGCGCTCATATTTTTTCGCAGGTGTACATCCTCCTGCCAGCAGGGCCGCCAGGGCTGCCAGTGCGATCCATTTCATCTTCATCATTCTGCTCCGGATTCAAAAAGTGTAAAAGTGTAAATTCTGATCGTTTCTTGCAACTGCTATCTCAGGTTTTCCCCGAATTTCAATGGTCTTGATATCCCGGATCTCGCCCCTGCTGAAAAAACCGGAGCTGTCCGGGGGCAGGGCATCCCAGGTTCCACCGGTCAGGCCCTGCAGGAAGAGTCCGTGCCCGGCACTGTAGATGCCTGTTTCCGGTTTGGCCCTGGTCATGTTCCCACCGATAAGTATATCCGTGATATGATCTTGATTGAAATCACCCGTTGCAATGGCATAGACCGGAAAAAGCTGGCTCTCGGCAGGGAGGGGTCTGATCCGGAAGCTTTCCTCACTTCCATGGATCAGCAATACACTCTCAAGCATATGGGTCTTCAGGACCACCGAACGCTGAAGTATATCTTCCGAAAAAATATCCTTGATGGTTTGTCCGGAATAGGATTGAAAAGTCTCATACACACCACCAAGGGCAGGAATCTGTCTGACCAGGTCATCCTTCATGGCCACCGGGTAAGAAGTGTCGCCGTTAAACTCGCAGATGATCTGCTCCACATTTCCATTCCGGTCAAAATCATTCACGTACATGGAAACAGGTTTCTCAGGTGAAGCGTGGAAACGGGAATTCAATCCATGGTTTCCCACTACCAGGTCCAGATCCCCGTCCCCGTCCAGGTCACCGGCTGCAATCCGGTGCCACCACCCTTCGGTGCCTGACAGACCGTAGGATTCGGAACGGTCCGTAAACCGTCCCCCTTCATTCACAAAGACCTTTACAGGCATCCAGTCGCCCACGATGACCATATCGGGATCCTGGTCCCCGTCCACATCTGCCCATACCATGTCGGTGATCATCCCGATCTCTTTCAGTCCCGGTGCCCTTTCTGCTGCAACGCTGGTAAAACTCCCCGATCCGTCATTTTCCAGCAGGTATCCGTCTGCGGGGACTCCGTACAGGAAAGGACGCAGGCGGATCCCTACGAACAGGTCCAGATCCCCGTCCCCGTCAAAATCGGCAGGTTGCACACAGGAGCTGCTTTCATAACGACCGCCCGGAAGTATTTGTGTGGTTTTATGGAAGGTCCCCGTCCCATTGTTCAGGTATAACCGGTCCGCCAGGGCGGAAGAACCGGATGAAAACTCGCTGCCGCCACAGGCTACATAGAGGTCCAGATCCCCATCCGCGTCCGCATCAAAGAAAAGGCAGTCGGTTTCCTCGGAGGTGCTGTCTGCAACAAACAATGCGCGGTTGGTCTGTACAAACCCTTGATCCTTCTGTATGTACAGGGCCCCTGCAGAACCTTTCGCCCCGCAGATATAAAGGTCATCCCGTGAATCACCATTCACATCCCCTACGGTCATCCGCGGCCCTTCGTTGGAGTTCATCAGGAAAAGAAGGGATTCCCTCCGGAAATCGTTAAAATTGTTTTCTGCATGTTTATAACCCAGTCCTTCCGGCGGATCACACCGGGTCATGAAGGTTTTTATTTTTGAGGACGGGCCGGAAGGACACGTCTGGGCGTCTGACTGGTTCAAAGTAATGGACTGGTTAGCCGGTACATTGTATAAGCTGGTACAGCTTCCGTCAGGCCATCCGATCCGTATCGAATCCACCCTGTTCACATCACCCAGTCCGAAGTGGAGCCGGCTTTCCATGCAGGACTTGAATCCCCTGGCGGGAATTAGTTCCTGATAGCTTGTTCTTCCCTGGAAGTAAAGGGTGGCTGTTGCCCCGATCGCTGCACTGTTGCTCCTGCTTCCCTTGAAAGCCAGTGTGAGGAAATTAGCCTGGCCCAGTTCCCTTGTGTTGTTGCGGTAAATAAAGGGGGGCATGTTTACATTGTTGACCACCAGGTCCAGGTCCCCGTCATTATCCAGATCTCCATAGGCGGCTCCGTTGGAGTGCGACGGGGTGGCGAGTCCCCACGTTTCAGCATAATTGGAGAAGGTGAGATCGCCGTTGTTATGAAAGGCATAATTGGGGATACGCTCGGAAGGAATCTGATCAATAAGGGTAAGAATAGCCTCTTCTTCATTTTTCATGATGGAACGCATCAGGGCCGGATTTGAGTAGAGAAGCAGATAATCCCTGTCCAGCAGATCCTTGAAGATACCGTTGGCCACATACAGGTCCCTCCAACCATCATTGTCCAGGTCCATGATCAGTGCTCCCCAGCTCCAGTCCGTGGCATCCACACCACTGTACCTGCCTATCTCACTGAATGAGCCGTTCCGGTTATTGATTTGCAGGACGTTGCGGGCAAACTGGTGGTGATATCCCTTCTCCACCTTGTTCATGTAACTCTCCCAGGACTCGAATAGTACCTTGGTCTTCAGGCGCCTGTCCATCTCCGCAGTCATTTCGGTGACGAAAATATCAGGCCACCCATCGTTGTTAATATCGGCGATATCGGCTCCCATGGCTCCCAGGCTGGTCTCTTCCAGCTGCTGATCCAGCTGCTCTGAAAAGGTGCCATCCTGCATATTGATATAGAGATAATCGCGTTCAAAAAAATCATTGGAGATATAGATATCCATCCAGCCATCACGGTTCAGGTCACCCACACTGGCTCCGAGCCCAAAGCCGATCTTACTGCCGTAAATACCCGCTTCAGCGCTTACATCCGTGAAGATATTCCCGTCATTTCTGTAGAGCTTATTGGCACCAAGCGTATCCCTTACCTGCCGCGCTCCCTCCACCAGGTCGAACTCGGTGACCGACTGGAAGGAGTTGTTGAGCAGGTAGCAATCCAGGTCACCATCCCGGTCATAATCGAAAAAAGTGGCATGGGTGGAGAGTCCCTCGTCATCGATCCCGTAGGCTTCCGATTGCTCCGTGAAGGTCAGGTCGCCATTATTGATAAAGAGTTCGTTGTGGCGGTTGGGGGTATCGGGTATACCCGATTTACAGACATAAATATCGGGCCAGCCATCTCCATTAACATCGGCAACGGCCACCCCTGTGGACCAGACTCCCTCGCAGGCCACTCCTGCCTGCTCGGTGATATCTTCAAAATGAAAATTGCCCCGGTTGATATAGAGCTTGTTGTCTTCGATGTTCCCGCAGAAGTAAATATCAGTGAGTCCGTCCCGGTTAAAATCACCGAGCCCGACACCGGCGCCATTGTAGAAATTACGGTAAGTATAGGTGTTGAATTCCTCGCTGTATTCCACATCATTCAGGAAGCAGATTCCCGTCTGATCAGGATCGAGTAGTGAGAATCTGGCAACTGTCCCTGAATCTGAAGCTCCGGGCTGGCAGGAGTGCAGGATCAAATGAAGAAGCAGGAAAATTCCTGCCGGAACAGCATGACGATCTCCTCGAATCATGGCGAAAGGTACAAAAAAGAGAGCAGGCAATTGCCTGCTCTCTTTT
>CAYRLP010000019.1:0-4077 GCA_964424935.1 uncultured Bacteroides sp. | reverse complement strand
AAATGCTACTACTAATTATAACCCGGATTCTGTATCAGATTGGGATTGGCTTCAAGCTTGTCCCTGTGCACGGGGAACAACGTGGTGTGTTCTCCGTCTATAAGCACATCACCGGGATTATTGTACGGAAGGGCCCAGAGTGCCACATCGTCGAACAGTCCCCAGCGAATGAGCAACTGACGTTTACCGTTCTCAAATGCCATTTCACGTCCGATCTCGTTCATGAGCTCACCACCGGGAATCGACGGTCCGCCCATATCGAAACTAACCGGTCCGTCCACCGTTGTCAGATCGGCAACACCGGCACGTGCCCTGATCATATTGACAAGGGGGAGTACACCGGCATCTGCGGGATTTTGTCTCCACAGGGCCTCTGCTTTCATAAGGATCACATCGGCCAGCCGGAATACGGCGTAGTCATTGTTCATGGCATCGGGATGTCCTCCCATCTCAATTTCCCATTTACCTATCCGGGCACCGGACTGGCGCCAGGCCTGGGGTCCCAGTTCGTTGATCTGGGGCTCACCTGTACCGATGTTGGCGAAATTAAGCCATTTCCCGTCCGGGTCATCGGCATCAGCACCATCATCCATAGTTTGAGAACCATCAGCGTTGTACTGGTAGCCTACGATAAAATTACCCCGTTTGATGGCAGGACCATCTACTGTCCCCGCATCACCTTTACGCACATCTATGTCCTCGTAGGAATCGTAAAACTCCTCCAGGGAACAGAAGCCGTTCCAGGGCTGGGCCGTCAGGTTGTAGGTATACTGACTGGCATAATGCAGGCTTTCAACGGCAATGTTAAACCCTCCGAAGTATACCTGATCATAGGGAATGGCAAAGATCATCTCGGAGGTACCTGTATTGGAAGCACTGAAATTATCAAAATAGTTACCTGTGAGGCTGAATCCGCCGTTATCAATGATATCCGTACAGGCAGCCGCACATTTGTCATACGCAGGTACTCCGGTATAGACCTCGGCATTCAGGTAAAGCTTGGCCAGCAGGGTCATGCCTGCCCAGTAATTCATCCGCCCGTAAGTGGTTCCGTCCACATCTTTTGAAAGCAGGGGCACAGCGTCTTCCAGATCAGCCACTACCCAGTCATACACATCCGCTCTGGGAACCGTAGCCGGCAGCGCCTCTGCATTGGCAAAGTCTGTGACAAGTGGTACGTTCCCGTACATATCGATCAGTTGCCAGTAGAAAAAGCCCCTGACGGTACGCAACTCTGCAATATAAGCAGCTGCCACAGTAGCATCCAGGGCTCCGTCTTCTACCAGTGTCTCGAACTGGAATATCAGCCGGTTCGCAGTATTCACACCGCCGAAGCCAAAGTTCCAGCCGTTGTTCATATTTCCGTCTTCCCGGGTCCAGGCGTGGAGGTGCAGCCTTCTCCAGTCACCTCCGTCATCCCAGTCCGATCCACGGGTGGGCACGACCATCTCATCGGTCGTAATCGTTTGCATGTTCAGAGTATTCCCTGAAGCATAGCCGCCAAACTGTGTGTAGGCAGCACCCAGGGCAGCTACGATCTCCTCCTCTGAATTGAAGAAATTATCCGGTGTGACTTCACCGTAGAGTTCTTCATCCAGGTTCGTACATGACTGGTTAAAAGCAATTGCCAGGATCGCCAGCAATATGGCTTTTACCAGATAAAGCGATTTTCTCATTGTATTTCGTTCTGTTGTTTTCATATCGTCTGCTTTTAGAGGGTTAGAAACCGAGGTTTACACCCAGTGAAACAGACCTGGTCCTGTACCAGGTATTCCTTCTGTCAATACCGGGAATCAGTACATTGCCGCCATCGTCATATCTGGGACTTGGATCCACACCTTTGTACTTGGTGATATAGAACAGGTTGTTTCCTGCCAAAAAGACCCTGATACTCCGGAAAGCGTTGCTTCCTGACATATCGAAGTTGTATCCGATGCTCATGTTGTCAAGGGCAAGGAATGATGCATTCTCAATGTGCCAGTCGGAAAGTACGTCCGAAGTGCTGTTCATCAGGACCCCGGTATCTTCGTTCCTCATATCCGCGGCTGTTACCGGCAGGTTGTAAGAGGTGATCACCTGGGGCACCTCATAGAATGCCCGGTAGGTATTGTTCAGATGGTGACCCAGCACACTACGGAAAAAGACATTCAGGTCGAGATTCTTATACCTGAAAGTGTTGGCCCAGCCAAATTCTGCCTTGGGCAGTGCGTTTCCTACAACCACACGGTCCAGGTCATCTATGGTACCATCATTATTGGTGTCCTGCAGGATCAGGTCCCCGGTAGGACCAATCTCCACAAAGGTATGTGCCCAGAGCTGTCCGATGGGTCCACCCTCCTCGGCCAGTACCAGCGGCACATCACTCATTCCGGGAGCACCCATGCCACCCAGCTCTCGTACCCCGTAGCTCAGCTCGGCACCGTTAAATGTTCCGGAGAGGGATACCAGTTCATTATTCAGGTAGTAGGTGGGTGTTATGGTGGTGGAGTAGGAGAAATCACCCGCCTCAACGGCATCCCAGGTCAGGGTCAGTTCCAGACCGCTGTTCTTGAGCTCACCCAGGTTCATAATAGCATTCGTATAGAGGTTCGGCGGAACCGGCACCTCGTATTCGAACAGCAGGTCGGTGGTTGTACGCGTATAGAAGTCCAACGCACCGTACAGTCTTCCGTCCAGCATGGAGAAGTCCACACCGATGTCAAACTCACCCTTCTTCTCCCAGCCCAGGTCCTCATTGGCGTTACTCACAGGTGCATAGCCGGGGATGAATTCTCCGTTATAGAAGAAGTTCCCTGAAGGTCCCAGGCGCAAAAGCGACTGGTAGCTGCCGGAGGGCTGGTTCCCGGTGATCCCGTAACTGACCCTCAGCTTCAGGACATCCATGGAAGCGATATCCAGGAAATTGGCCAGGTCCACACCGGCTCCGATGGCGGGGAAGAGACCCCACTTGTTGCCAGCCCCGAACCGGCTGGATCCTTCATAACGTGCACTGGCCATCAGGAACCAGCTGTCGGTCACGTTCAGGTTCACACGTCCGAAGAATGCGATCAGGGTGGCCGAGTTCTGGTAACTGTCCACGCTGCCGATCCCTTCATTGAAGTCCTTGGCGGCACTCAGGTTGTTATAGGTAAAAGCATCGGTAATGAAATCGCCACCCTCTGCGTTGAAACCCTGGTAGTTAAATCCCTGGTAGGAATAGCCCCCCAGTACGGTCAGGTTGACCCCGCTGATGTCGGTGATGTAGTTGATGGTGGATTCGAACAACTGGAAGGAGTCCTCACTATATCTCTTGGCTGCAAGCCCGTTCCGGTTCGCACCCACCCAGTAGCTATTTTTGTCATAATATCGAGCATTCTGGTAATTCTGGCCCTGTACGGAATAGAAGGCATCCACTTTCAGACCTTCAATGATCTCGAAGGTTCCTTTCAGGGCCACATTGATACGCCGGGAATTGCTGTTATTGAAATTCTGTTCCAGGATGGCAACGGGGTTGTAATAGTCAAACAGCACCTGCTGGAAGTAACCGTCGTAAATGTCGTATTGCGGATCGTCGTCTCTTACCGGCGCAGTCGGGTTGTAGATGGTGGCATAACGGAACGCATCGTTAAACCCCTGTTGCACCTTACGCTGAGTGGCGCTGAGGCTCAGGTCCACGGTCAGGCGGTCGTTGATGGCCTTCTGGCTCAGGTTCAACCGGCCGTTCAGCTGTTCATACCCGGTGTTGATGGCAACACCGTCCCCATCACGGTAGTTGAAGGAGGCCATATAGGTGGTCTTATCGGTCCCTCCTGACATGCTCAGATTATGGGTCTGCTGGAAGGCCTTCTGGGTGGCCTCCTTGAACCAGTCGGTACTGGATCCGAAATCGGTTCCCGTACCTGTTTCGGCCGACAGGTCCCTCCACTGGGCTGCGCTCATCACATCGGGATATTTACCCACTGTTTCGAGCGTGGCCAAACCATTGTAATCGATCCGGGCGGTTCCCCTTCTTCCTTTCTTGGTCGTAATCAGGATCACCCCGCTGGAACCCCTGGTTCCGTAAATGGCGGCAGCTGATCCGTCCTTCAGTACATCCAT